>CANPYA010000071.1 GCA_947587565.1 uncultured Bacilli bacterium
GAAAGTGGAAAGAACTTTTTAAAAGACTTATTGACCGGGATAAAATTATCGGGCTTTTTCGATTTTATTTAGTGATTAAAAATAATATCTTTTAATATAGAAAAAAATGTGATATACTTTTAAGTAGATTATAGGAGAGTATTTATATGGATGACAAGTTTGATATGGAAAATGAAATTGTAGAAATTTCAAATGATGAAGAAGTAGAAGAAGAAAAAGAAGAAACTACAGAAGAAAAAGTAAAAGAAATGCCTAGTAGAGAGCAAAAAAATCGAAAGAAGTCTCTAAAAGAAAAATGGAATGATTTAGAGAAAAATAAAAAAATTACTATTATTGTCGTAGGTGTAGTCATTTTACTTATTATAGTTGGATTACTATTATACTTTTTAGTGTTTAAAAAAGATGATAAAAAACCAAAAGAACCAGTAGAACAAGTAGTTTTAGAAAATGATAATTACCGTTATGAAAATGGTTATCTTGTTTTCTTAGATAAAAATAACCGGGAAATTGGTAAATATGAATGTGAAAATAAAAATAGTACAGATTGTATGGTTGCTAAAAGAGATTTAACAGAAGATGAATTTGAAAGAGTCTTAACTGTTAATGAAAATGGCCAAGAAATTGAAAGAAATACCCCAATTTTTGATGATAACTATGCTTTTGTTCAAGATGGTAAGAATGTTTATTTATACGATATTGAAAAAGGAGAACATTCATTAGAACTTACCAAAGTTAAAGCTTATGATACGGATGATGATTTAGTCGTAATTGTGGATGTTGATGGTAAATATGGTCTTATTAGTATGAATGCGAATGGTTTTGAATATTTAATTCGCCCATCTTATGATTATTTAGGAGTTATTAATCCTACTTATGGTTATTTAGTAGCTAAAGATGGTAGTAAATCCTATGTTATTGATACTAATGGTAAAAAACTTAGTGATGATATAAATACGGATATTAAAAGTATTAGTCCAGATTATATAGTTGGTTCTAAAAATGGTAACTATACTTTATATAATTATGAGTTTGAAGAATTATTAACCGATTATGATTATATTGGATTACATGATGGAGCGATTAGTTTAGTTAAAAAGAATCGTTTAACATTTATGGATGATGAATTAAATATGCTAACGGATACGGATGGCTTCCGTTTAACTAGTAGCGATTATGTTAAAAAATATGTTTATGATAGTGATAATAAATTAGTAGAAACTAAAATTGCTTATGAAGTAGTAGTAAGTAATAATACTTTAAAAGTAACAATGGATAAAGATGAAAATACCATTAATATGCTTGAAGGTAAAGTAAATAAAAATTTAGATTATGTTAATTACTTTGATGGTAAATTATATTTCTATAGTGATGAAGAAAAGAATGATTTAATTGGTACTTATACTTGTGCTAATAAAAATGAAATAAGTAAAGCTAGTGATACTTTAAATAATTGTCATATTTATACTAAAGATGACCTTTACAGTGGTATTTATAATAATGAATATGTCTTTATCTATGATAATAACGCAAATAGTACGGATAAAATATATTATGTTTATGATTTAAAAACTAAAAAGACAAGAGGAACTTATAGTTATCTAGAATTTATGGAAGGCGATTTAAGTGATAAAGTAAATCATCTATATACGAGTGCTACTAATATTATTGCTCAAAGTGCCACTGGTCAAAATAAAGGATATTATGGTGTCTTAGGTATTACAAGTAATAATATTGCCGTTAAAGTAGCTTTCAGTTATAAGACTATTACCAAAGAAAATAAATATTATGTAATGGTTAATAAGAGTGATTCAACTAGTATCTATGATGAAACATTTAATAAAATAAGTAATGAATTTAGTGAAGTTAAATTATATGATAATTACTATGTGGGAATTAATAATGATAAATTAAATATTTATGCTTATAATAATACTTTAGGTATTCTTAAAAATGACTTAGCTTTAAATGGTAGTAAAGATTATAAAGTTGAATTTACAACTGATGGTGGTTTTAAAATAACAATTAATGGTACAACTTCTGAATATGATAAAAATGGGGAATCTAAAGAAAAAGAAGAAACACCAACTAAACCTGAAGAACAAAATCCTACCAATCCAACTGAAGGAGCAACTGGTGGTGCAGTAGATACCCCAACTACTGGAGAGTAGAAAATGAATAATAAAAAAGCAACATTTTATGTGATTGTTGGATTACTGGTTATCTTCTTACCTTTAACTGTTTTTGAAACCGTTATTAAGTTACAAAATCGGAATATTGAAGAGAATCCTAATCATGATTTCTTTTATGATGGTTACCTTTGGTTTTATTCAGATACTAACGAATTATTAAGTAAATATGAATGTATGACGGAAGTATGTGAACTAGCTAAAACTACTATTGATGATGCTGATTATGGTATTAACTATTATACAGAAGGAACAATAGAGCAATTACCTATTTTAGGAGATTATGCTTTTATTACTGATGGTAGTGAAATAAAACTTTATAATATAACTTCCGGTAATACTTTAGATACTTACAAAGCTATTAAAGACTATCATACTAAATTAGGTAGTAATAGCGTTATTGTTCAAAATAATAGTGGGTTATGGGGAATGTTTTCTTTTGAAAATAATTTAAATAGTATTTTGCCATTTGAATATAATTTTATTGGTATTGGTAATAATCCTCTAGAAGGCTTCTTAAGTATTTCTAAAATGATTACTTTAAAAGATAATAAATGGGCTATAGTCGATAATACTAATTCGATGTTGAGTGGCTATATTGATGATCCAATTGTTGATTATAATGATGAATATATAATTAGTAAGAATGATAATATATTTAAAGTATATGGTTATAATGATACAGAATATTTTATGGATATGCAAATTACTAATTATGTTAGATTAGATAATTATTTAGGTATAGTTGAAGGTAATACTTTAAGAGTTTATAATAGTTTAAATAATGATCCGATAAAAGAAATTACGTTACCAAGTCCGGATAGTAAAATAGAATTTCAAATGGAGGAAGGTAATTTAAATATTTTAATTGATAATAGTGCTTCAGATACTCTTGCTATTTAAAAAAATATTTGTTAAAATAGTAAAAAATTTATATGAAGAAATGAGAGGGATATATTATTTCTTTTTAAGAGAATTAGTGGATGGTGCAAACTAATAAAGAAAGATATATTTGTTGCTCATGGAATATAAAAAGCAGCAATTGCGTTAAAATTGAAAAGAAAAAATAAAGGTGGTACCGCGGTTTTTCGCCCTTTGGTTATCATCTTTTTTTAATGGAAGGAGAAAATAATGGAAGAAGCCATAAATAATTTTAATGATTATATAAATCAGTTTGATATGCATGATTTTAATATTCGGCTTAAAAAAGAACATACTTTTAGAGTAGTAGAGTTAGCTCAAGAATTATCAGAAAAATTAGAGTTAAATGAAGAAGATACCAAGATATTTTTACTTATAGCTTTATTACATGATATTGGGCGTTTTTATCAATTACAAAAGTATCATAGTTTTTCTGATTTAATATTTGACCATGCTACTTGTGGCGTAGAATATTTATTTAAAGAAGGCCATATAAGAGAATATAATCCTAATCAATTAAATGATGAAATAATTGAAAAGGCGATTTATTATCATAACCGGTATGTATCTGATATAAAGGAAACTGGTCGCGTGCGGATGTTTATAAATTTAATAAGAGATATTGATAAAATAGATATATTTTATGTTATGTATTTGAAATTTCAACAAGAATTTGATAAAAAAGAAATAACGGAAGAGAAACTCAAAAGTTTTAGAGATAAAATTCCGGTGCGAGTGAATAAAAAATTAAATAAAAGTGAAGATTTTTTAATGAAATGTGCTTTTATCTTTGAATTTAATTATCACGAAAGTTTAGAATTGTTACAAGAAAAAGGTTATTTAGATTTATTTTTTACCTCAGTTAAAGTAAGTACTGATTCCGAAGATTTATTTCAAGAAATTAAAAAAATAATTTATGAAGAAATAAATGCAAGATTAGAAGAAAAAGATTTAGGAGATGTTAAATATGTTAGAAAAAAAATATAATCATTTAGAAGTTGAAGAAGGACGTTATGCAAATTGGGAGAAACATAAATATTTTGAATGTGGCGATACCTCTAAAAAACCATATTCGATAGTTATTCCACCCCCAAATGTTACGGGTAAACTTCATTTAGGTCATGCTTGGGATACCGCTTTACAAGATATTATTATTCGTTATAAAAGAATGCAAGGTTATGATTGTTTATGGTTACCCGGAACGGATCATGCAGCGATTGCCACTGAAACAAAAGTTGTTAATCGTTTAAAAGAACAAGGGATTAATAAATATGAATTAGGGCGTGATGGTTTCTTAAAAGAATGTTTTAAATGGACTGATGAGCATAAAGATATAATTCATAAACAATGGGCTAAATTAGGATTATCCGTTGATTTAACAAAAGAAAGATTTACTTTAGATGAAGGCCTTTCGAATGCTGTTAAAACAGTATTTGTTAAATTATATGAAAAAGGTTTAATTTATCGGGGAGAAAAAATAATTAACTGGGATCCTTTAGCGAAAACCGCTTTATCAAATGAAGAAGTTATTTATAAAGATGTACCGGGAGCTTTTTATCATATTAAATATTTTATTGAAGGCACCAAAGACTATTTAGAAGTTGCCACAACGAGACCGGAAACTTTATTTGGGGATACAGCGGTAGCGGTTAATCCAGATGATGAAAGATATAAACATTTAATTGGGAAGAATGTTATTTTACCAGTAGTTAATAAATTAATTCCCATTATTGGGGATGTTCATGCTGATCCGGAATTTGGCACAGGTATTGTAAAAATTACCCCGGCGCATGATCCCAATGACTTTGAAGTTGGTTTAAGACATAATTTAGAGCGAGTTAAAGTTATTAATGAAGATGGGACAATGAATGAATTTGCGGGTAAATATGAAGGTATGGACCGCTTTGCATGTCGTGAAGAATTAATTAAAGATTTAGAAAAAGATGATTTATTAATTAAAATAGAACCAATTACCCACTCTGTAGGGCACTCTGAAAGAACTAATGTCATGGTTGAACCATATTTATCTAAACAATGGTTTGTTAATATGGAAGGTTTATCTAAAAGAGTAGTGGAAAATCAAAAGAATAAAGATACGAAAGTTAATTTTATTCCGCCAAGATTTGAAAAAATAATGAATAATTGGATGAATGATTGCCATGATTGGTGTATTTCCCGTCAACTTTGGTGGGGTCATCAAATACCAGCCTGGTATAAGGGTGAGGAAATATATGTGGGAATGGATGCTCCTAAAGGGGAAGGATGGGTTCAAGATCCAGATGTATTAGACACTTGGTTCTCAAGTGCGCTATGGCCATTTTCCACTATGGGTTGGCCAGAAAATACGGATTTATTACAAAGATATTTCCCAACCGATACTTTAGTAACGGGTTATGATATTATTTTCTTCTGGGTATGCCGGATGACTTTCCAATCTTTAGAATTTATGGATGAAAGACCTTTTGAAAAAGTTTTAATTCATGGTTTAATTAGAGATAAACAAGGAAGAAAAATGAGTAAATCTTTAGGTAATGGGGTTGACCCAATGGACATGATTGAAAAATATGGTGCTGATGCTTTAAGATATTATTTAACAACCTCAACTGCTCCAGGAATGGACTTGCGTTTTGATGAAG
Organism: uncultured Bacilli bacterium; assembly: GCA_947587565.1. Lineage (GTDB taxonomy): Bacteria > Bacillota_I > Bacilli_A > RF39 > UBA660 > SIG200. The sequence goes on from CANPYA010000071.1 coordinate 5,744, forward strand.
AAAAACTAGCATCAACTTGGAATTTTATCAATAAATTATGGAATGCATCCCGTTTTGTTTTAATGAATATTGAAGATGTCAAAGAAATTAAATTAGACAATTTACAAGAGCATGATAAATGGATATTAACTAAATTAGAACATACAATTAAAGAAGTAACAAAGTTTATGGATAAATTTGAATTTAATAATGTTAATGCTGTAATTTATTCCTTCATTTGGAATGATTTCTGTGATAACTATATTGAAATGGCTAAATTTAGTAGTGATTCATTAGGTACTAAGAGTACACTTTTATATACTTTAACTTGTATTTTAAAAATGCTTCATCCATTTATGCCTTATGTAACGGATGCTATTTATGAAAATTTACCAATTAAAGAGGAAAATATTATGATTAGTGAATATCCTGTTTATGATAAAAAATTAGTTTTCAAAGATAGCGAAAGCAAAGTAGATGAAATAATTGATTTTATCAGAAGTTTCCGTAACACTTTAAAAGAAAATAATATTGCTAAAGATTATCAAGTTAAATTAAATAGTAATGAAGAATTGATAATTAAAATGCTTAAATTACAAGATAAATTAATTAGTGATAATCTAGATATTCAAGTATTTAAAGTTAATACCAAGAATTATGCTGCCGAAATTTATTATGAAAAAGAAATTACCGAAGAAGATAAAGCTTTAGTAGAAAAAAGAATTAATGAATTAAAGGCCTCAATTTTAAAAAGAGAAAATTTATTAAATAATCAAAACTTTGTTAGTAAAGCCCCAAAAGAGTTAGTTGAAAAAGAACAAGAAAAATTAAGTGAAGAAAAAGAAGAACTAAACGTTAGATTTTAAATAAAACTCCCGAAGTAAAAGGGAGTTTTATTAAAAAAGTTAAAATCCCGAAAAAATCCT
>CANPYA010000072.1 GCA_947587565.1 uncultured Bacilli bacterium
GTTGACTGGGGGGGGTAATATTTTATAATAAAATCATAGGATAGAAGATGTGTCTTATGATGAAGAAAAATAAAAATATACTGATAATTTTAAGTGTAGGAATAATACTAATAGTTAGTATATTTTTTGTGTTAAATAAATCTCATGAATATCATGAACTACCAAAAGTTAAAATAAAAGAAGAAGATAATATTAAACAATTTGCTTTAATGCTAGAACAAGAAAATGGGGAATATCAAAAAAGTGAAGGAGAACTACCCACTCGAGGTTATACATTTAATAAGGAAAAAAGTGGTTGTACTGATATAAATGGTAAAATAATACCTAAAGTTTTAGATTATAATTATGAAAATAATGTGGTTACTTTAAATACAAGTAAAACAAGTTATTGTTATTTATATTATGATATAGAACCTAATGTAAATTACTTAGTAAGCAAGGATGAAAACAATTATATATCAAAAGAACTGGCAGGAGGATTATATCGTTATCAAGGAATAGGTGATGTAAATAACTATATTTGTTATGGAACAAATGACACAGAAGAATGTGTAAATAATCCTGAAACATATATGTATCGAATAATTGGTGTAACATCTGCTGGCGAATTAAAACTAATAAAAAATACCTGGGTTGAAGAAAATGGAACAAATGTCTTTCAATGGTATACGTTTGATAATATAGACACTTGTCCCAATGGTAAATGTCCCGAATGGAATGAATCAGATTTGTTTTATCGGCTTAATGGAAAAGATATAAATAAAACTGGATTAAGTAACATTTTTATTGATAATTCTAACTATCCATATTTAAATAGTACAGAAGAAAATAATGTTTGGTATAATAATATTCTTTATCGTGATTGGCTATATGGAGATACAGAGGAAACAAGTAGCAATAAAATATATAATGGTGATGAAATGTACAATATAGAAACTGGAAAGGTAAATGCACTAGGGCATAATTGTCAAAATGAATGTACAAATATAGATAATTGGTATCAAGATGAATATAAATGGAATAGTAGTGTTAATGCCAAAATAGGTTTAATGCATGCTTATGATTATTTGTATGCTTATAAAACTAATACAGAAGATGCTGGAAAACCAAATAATGAAGGAAATGCTAAATTATCATGGATATATTTAGAAAAAGAAAGTATCGATTTTTGGAGAAAAGCTGAATGGACAATGACAAGATTTGGAATAGAGATATTTGACATTTATCAGGGAGGGTTTAGTGCTTGGTATATTTATGAAACTGGTCAACTAGCTAGAACCTGGAATTGGTATAATAATATTAATGAACTACATTATGTTAGACCAGTATTCTATGTATCACCTAATTTAAATATAAGTGGTAATGGTACATCTTCTGAACCATTTTTGTTAACTTTTAACTAACAATTTACACTAATTTGACATTTTTGACCATTTTTGCTAAAATTATTATTGACATAAGGGGTAATGATTATGGTTGATAAAGTAGAATTTACTAGTTTTAAAGATAAAGAAGAAATTTGTAAATCTAGAAATAGTATTATTTATGATATACATGGAAATAAAATATTAAAAGTATTAACAGATGATATGCAAAAGTTACATCAAGATAATAATATTAACTATGAAAAAAGAATCTTAGATGAAAGAGTTAAAAATATTCCAAAAATTGTAAGTCCTATTGAAGCAGTATATGATAATGATTACTGTTGTGGTTATACTATGGCTAAAATTAATGGCGTACCTTTAAGTAGATATTATTTTAAAGAAGATAAATATAATTGTAATTTAACAAGAATTGCGGAAATATATCAAAAGATAGAAGAAGTTATAAAAAAAGGTAATGAGTTAGATATAGTATTCCCGGATATTTGTAGTGGGGCTAATATTTTGATTAATAGTGATGATGAAGTTAAATTTATTGATTATGATGGTATGCAAGTAGGTAGTGATGATCAATCAATATGTTATTCTAGTTATTTAGCTAAATTTATATATATTATAGATGGTGAATTAAAGTTTTATAGTTACGATAAACAATTTACTAAAGAATTAGATAAGGTTAGTTTAGCGGTTATCTTATTTGAATTATTATTTGGTATAAATATTTTTGAAAAAGTAAAATATTATGGTAATGGTGATATTGTTAATATTAAAAAAATTGCTAAATTATATGGATTAGATAATGAAAAAGAATTAATTGCTAAAATAAGAGCTATTATTAGCAGAAGTAATGATGGGGTATTTTTACAAGATGAAGTTTCTAAATTAAGCGAAAATTATGAATTATATTTAGATAGAGATAGTAGGGGTTATACTTTAAAAAGATTAAGAGCAAAAACACGATAATGTATTTGCTTTTTTTCTTTAATTCAATTATAATTAATATTGGTGATACTATGAAAAAAACATTGGGGATTATATTAAAAGTATTTGTAATAACATTGGTAGCGGCTTGGATGGGCTTAATTATAACAGAATTTGTTAGATATAAAAATGATAAACCAATGCTAGTAGTATTAAGTGAGAAGACTCTTAATTATGATGATGGTAATGTAACTGTTTATTATGGACTTGGTTACAAAGAAATAATTTATGAGAGAACTTCGTTATATGGTAAAGAATTTGGCCATATATTTATAGGGGTAAGAGATAAAGTACCTCAAAATAAATAAGTTAGGGTGGTTTTAATGAAATTAAATAATAAAGGTTGGGGAACAACGGAAATGCTACTTCTTAGTGGCGGTTTATTAATTGCTCTTTTAGTCGCGGTCTTTTTTATTTCGAAATTGTATGGTTCATTTGAAAATTCAGTAGCTAATAGACAGTATGTAGATTTAGAAAATAAATTAGAGGATGCTGCAAAAGAATATGTTAGAAAAGAAAATATTTCCGTAGAAAATGAATTAAGAATAAGTGCAACAACTTTAAAAGATAAAAATTATTTAAATAGTTTAAGTGATAATGAAGGAAATAGTTGTTCTGGATATGTTAATGTTTTTAATAGTAATGGGACTAAATATTATAGTGCTTTTATATCTTGTCCAAAGTATGAAACAGCAAATTACTAAAATTGTCTAAAAAATGTTGACAAATCATATAATAAAATGATATAGTATTAACGCATTTTGATTAGGTTCTACCTTAGTAGAACTTAATTTAAAAAGAATTTTGACACGCTTGGGTTCGTGTTAATAGAAAGGAGAAAATTATGCCAACAATAAATCAATTAGTTAAAAAGAATCGTCAAAAGAAAACAAAGAAAAGTAAAAGTCCAGTACTTAATGTTGGATTTAATACTCTAGAAAGAAAACAAACTGATGTTAAAAGTCCACAAAAAAGAGGAGTATGTACTCGTGTCGGAACTAAAACCCCAAAGAAACCTAACTCAGCACTTCGTAAATATGCTCGTGTTAGACTTTCTAACGGTAAAGAAATCGATGCTTACATTCCTGGTGAAGGACATAACTTACAAGAACACAGCGTTGTACTTGTTCGTGGTGGTCGTGTAAAAGACTTAATTGGTGTTCGTTATCATATTGTTCGTGGTACATTAGATACTCATGGCGTAGAAAATCGTAAACAAGGCCGTAGTAGATACGGAACTAAAAAAAGTAAATAATAAATAAAAATTAAAGAAAAGGAGGAATAATAATGCGTAAAAGAAGAGCAGTCAAAAGAGATGTTTTACCAGATCCTATATATAATTCTAAAGTTGTTACTAAACTTATTAATGCAATTATGTTAGATGGTAAAAAAGGAACTGCACAAAAAATATTATATGAAGCATTTGAAATAGTAGAAAAACAAACTGGTAAACCTGCTATGGATGTATATGCTGAAGCATTAAAAAATATTAGTCCAGCACTAGAAGTTAAATCTCGTCGTGTTGGTGGTTCTAACTATCAAGTTCCAATGGAAGTTAGTGATGAAAGAGCACAAACTTTAGCACTTAGATGGTTAGTTAATTATGCAAAATTAAGAAATGGAAAGGGCATGGCTATAAATTTAGCAAATGAAATTATTGATGCTAGTAATGGTGAAGGTGGCGCTGTTAAAAAACGCGAAGATACTCACAAAATGGCTGAAGCTAATAAAGCATTTGCTCATTATAGATGGTAATAAGTATGGCAAGAGATGTTACAATTGATAAAGTTCGTAATATTGGTATAATGGCACACATTGATGCCGGTAAAACAACTTTTACAGAAAGAGTTTTATTCCATACTGGTATTACACATAAAATAGGGGAAACTCACGATGGTGAATCTCAAATGGATTGGATGGAACAAGAAAAGGAACGTGGTATCACAATTACTAGTGCGGCTACTACTGCCCATTGGAAAGGATATCGTTTAAATATTATCGATACCCCGGGTCACGTTGACTTTACTGTTGAAGTTCAAAGAAGTTTAAGAGTTCTTGATGGTTCAATTTGTTTACTAGATGGTAATGCCGGTGTTGAACCTCAATCAGAAACTGTATGGCGTCAAGCGACAGAATATAAAGTTCCAAGAATGATATTTGTTAATAAAATGGATAAACTTGGTGCGGATTTTGAATTCTCATTAGATACTATAGGTAAGAGATTAGGTGTTAATTATGCTCCTATTCAATGGCCTATTGGAGCAGAAAATGATTTTCATGGTATTGTCGATTTAATTGAACAAAAAGCTTATACTTTTGATCGTACTGATGAACATGAAAATTATAAAGAAATTCCTATTCCAGAAGATTTAAAAGACTTAGTAGCTACTAAGAGATTAGAATTAATTGAAAAAGCTGTTGAGTTTGATGATGAATTAATGGAAAAATATTTAAATGGTGAAGAATTAACTGTTCCTGAAATTAAAGGAGCAATTAGAAAAGGTGTACTTGCTGCTGAATTCTTCCCAGTACTATGTGGTAGTGCATTATCTAATACCGGTGTTAAGTTAGCCCTTGATGCCGTAATAGATTACATGCCTGCACCAACTGATGTTGAAGCCATTGATTGTACTGATGAAAAAGGTAATTTAGTTAAAAGACATCCAAGTGATTCGGAACCATTTACCGCTATGGCCTTCAAAATTATGACTGACCCATATGTAGGTCGTCTAGCATTCTTTAGAGTTTATTCAGGTCATTTATCAAGTGGTTCTTACATTCTAAATAGTACTAAGGGTGTTAAAGAAAGAGTTGGTCGTATTTTACAAATGCATGCCAACCAAAGAAAAGAAATCACTGATGTTTATACTGGTGAAATTGCTGCTTTAGTAGGGTTAAAAAATACCACAACTGCTGATACTCTATGTGATGAAAAGAGTCCAGTAATCATGAATGGTATGGAATTTCCAGAACCAGTTATTGATGAAGCTATTGAACCAAAGAGTAAAGCTGATCAAGATAAACTAGGTCAAGCTCTACAAAAATTAGCTGAAGAAGACCCAACATTTAGATATAAAACTGATCAAGAAACAGGTCAAACTGTTATCAGTGGTATGGGTGAATTACACTTAGAAGTATTAGTTCGTCGGATGAAAGATGAATTTGGTGTTGATGCTAACATTGGTCGTCCGCAAGTTGCTTATCGTGAAACTATTACCGCTACTGCTGATTGTGAAGGTAAATATATTAAACAATCAGGTGGTCGTGGACAATATGGTCACGTATGGGTTAAATTTGAACCAAATCCTGAAAAAGGTTACGAATTCGTTGATGCTATCGTTGGTGGTGTAGTTCCAAGAGAATATATTCCAGTAACTGATAAAGGATTACAAGAAGCAATGGCAGGTGGAATGATTGCTGGTTATCCTGTTGTTGATGTTAAAGCAACTTTATTTGATGGTTCATATCATGATGTCGATTCATCAGAAATGGCTTTCAAAATTGCTGCTTCCATGGCTTTAAAAGAAGCTGCTAAAAAATGTAAACCAGTATTACTTGAACCAATTATGAAGGTTGAAGTAGTTGTTCCTGAAGAATATATGGGTAATGTTATGGGTGATTTAACTAGTAGAAGAGGTAAACCTTTAGGAAATGAATCAAGAGGAAATGCCTTATCTATTAACGCTATGGTACCTTTAGCAGAAATGTTTGGGTATGCCACTACATTACGTTCTAATTCCCAAGGAAGAGGAACTTTCACAATGACTTTAGACCATTATGAAGAAGTTCCAAAAAATATTGCTGACGAAATTATTAAGAAAAACAGCATTAATTAAGAATAATACTTGAAAAAATTTCAAGCATTAGATAAAATATAATAGTATAGGAAAAGGAGGAAATTATTATATGGCAAGAGAAAAGTTCGATCGTTCAAAAGAACACGTTAATATAGGTACTATTGGCCACGTTGACCATGGTAAAACTACATTAACTGCTGCGATCACAAAATATTTTGGTAAAGAATTTGTTGCATATGAAAATATCGACAAAGCACCAGAAGAAAGGGAAAGAGGTATTACTATTAATACTGCTCACGTTGAGTATGAAACTGAAAAACGTCACTATGCTCACGTAGACTGTCCAGGCCATGCCGATTATGTTAAAAACATGATTACCGGTGC
>CANPYA010000073.1 GCA_947587565.1 uncultured Bacilli bacterium
AAACCAGTAATTTGGGCAAGTAATTCTCTTTTAGTGGCTACAACCATTTTTTCTTCTTTTGGAAGCATCATAGTATAACCACCAGCCATACCTCTTGGAATAATTGTTATCTTATGAACTTCATTAGCATCTTCTAATTTAATACCAATAACCGCATGTCCGGCTTCGTGAATAGAAACTAATTTCTTTTCTTTTTCCGTTATTTGTCTACTTGTTTTAGCAGGTCCCATTAAAACCCGATCTGTTGCTTCATCAATTTCTGCCATCCCAATCGCATCTTTATCACGACGTACGGCAAGTAAAGCCGCTTCATTAAGTAAGTTCTCTAAATCAGCACCACTGAATCCTGGTGTTCTTAAACTTAAATTTGTTAAATTAACGGATTTATCTAAAATTTTATTTTTTGCGTGAACTTTTAAAATTTCTTCTCTTGATTTAGCATCCGGTAAATTAATAGTTACTTGACGGTCAAAACGACCTGGACGAAGTAATGCTGGATCCAATACATCAGGACGATTAGTCGCGGCGATTATGATAATTCCTTCATTTTCCCCAAAACCATCCATTTCAGTAAGTAATTGGTTAAGTGTTTGTTCTCTTTCATCATGTCCACCACCAAGACCTGTTCCTCTTTGGCGTCCAACCGCATCAATTTCATCAATAAAGATTAGACAAGGAGCACTTCTTTTAGCTTCCTTAAACATATCTCTTACACGAGATGCTCCAACACCAACGAATAATTCTACAAAGTCAGAACCACTTATATAGAAGAATGGAACATTCGCTTCACCTGCAACTGCTTTCGCAAGTAAAGTTTTACCAGTTCCGGGAGGCCCTACTAATAAGACACCTTTTGGTATTCTAGCACCCAACTTTTGGAATTTCTTCGGATTTTTTAAGAAATCTATTAATTCTTCAACTTCTTGTTTTTCTTCCGTTAAACCTGCAACATCTTTAAAATTCTTTTTATCTTCATCGTTAGAAAGTCTGGCTCTACTACGACCAAAATCAACCGAATTTTTATTAGTCATTGCTAGTTTCTTAACTAAAATATAACCAAAGATAATAACTAATACAAATGGTAATACATTAACTAAAATATATAGGAATGGACTACTCCCTGGATCACTATTCGTATCATATTCTGATATATCATTTAAAGTAACATAATCAGTAATTACTGATACTTCAGATGGTACTATCTTAGTTTTAAAACTTTCTCCTTCTTTATAATCTTTTAATTTTCCTTCCACATAATAAACTGATTCATTACTATTTGGAGTTATGGCTATTTCAGTAACATTATTATTTTTTAACTCTTGTAATAATTCTCCAGTTTTTAATTCTTTAACACTAGTTCCTTGAAATCCTAAAATAACGATAACAAATAAAACTACTGCTGCTAAAATTAAATATGGAAATGAATTTTTAAATTTATTATTATTTTGTGTATTCATCTTCTACCTCCGTGTACTTAAGTATTATATCACACTTTTCATTAATTTCTTTATCAAAATTTGATTTTTTTAATCCAGGAAGCCATAATATGACATTTTTACTGTCTAATACTATGGGAATTTCCTTTCTTTTTACTTTATCAATCTTTAAATCTATTAAAATATCACTAATTTTTTTATGCCCTTTTAAATTCTTCACTAACATTTTATCGCCCTCTTTAATATTTCTAACTATAAGAGGTAATGTTATTTCATCTTTACTTAATCTTATTACATTATTTGATGTATCACTGCTTTCTTTAACTTTTTCAATAATATATTTATTATTAATGTTTATTATATCATTAAATTCATATTCATAAAGACTACTTTTATTATTTTTTTCAATTATTAAATAATTATAACTTTTTCTCGCAATATAATTATTATGTAAATTAATTTGTTTATTACTTTTACTTTTAAGTAGTTTCATTATATCTTGTAAATTCTTATCCATCATATCTAATAGATTATCTTTTTGAATATCCGCTATTATATAAGAAATTATTTTTTCTTGGATAAATTCATCTTCTTTTAATAATTCTTTAATATCTATTTTCCCATCTTTATATATATTATCTATTTTACTTATAATTATCTTATTTACATAATTATAATATTTTTGCAATTCTGCACTATACTTTAAAAACTTTTTATGCACCATTTTATCTTCATTTTTTAAAAATGGTAACATTTGTTTTCTAAAGCGATTTCTCGTATACTTCTCATCTTTATTAGAAACATCTTCTAAGTATGGTACTTTATTTTCTTTTAAATAATTATAAATTTCTTCTTTACTTACATTTAATAATGGCCTTACTAATTTATAATTCTTACTTTGACTAATTAAAGGTATACCCATATAACCTTTTAAATTGCTACCTCTTACAATACGCATTAGAATAGTTTCGATTAAATCATCCCCATGATGAGCAGTCATTAAATACTCTGCCCCATATTTATTAACTAATTCTTCAAAGAAAGCATATCTTTTTTTTCTCCCTAAACTTTCCGTAAATTTTTCATTACCATAATCAAATATGGTATATTCTAAAGTAATATTATTTTCTTCACAATATTTTTTAACTAATGCATATTCTTTTTTACTTTCTTTTCTTAAATTATGATTAATATGTGCACAAATGATATTTAATTTTAAACTACTTTTTAAACTATTTAAAATACTTAAAAGACACATTGAATCAGCACCACCTGAAGTGCCCACAACAATAATATCATTCTCTTTTAATATTGATTTTAAAAATAAAATAGTTTCCTCCATAAATATCACAATGCATATTGTATCTAAAAGTATTAAATTTAGCAAGTTATATCACTAAAATTACATAAAATATTCTTATTTCATAAGAAAAAGATGTATTGCTACACCTTTTAATCGACATAGGTTGGAGTGAATTTTCTATCATAATTATATGCGCTAGTACTTGAATTATAAGGAAATTTACTTTCAAATATTTCTTGTTGACTTGATTTTATTTTGACTTGGCAAGATGATGAGACATTCTGGAATGTATAAGCAGTGCTAGGAGAAGAAGTTAATTTATCAAATGTAAAACTACTCAAATCTAAGGTTGTTAAATTATTACAATTTTGAAACATACTATTCATATTCGTTACTTTTGATGTATTAAAATTACTTAAATCTAAAGTAGTCCCGCTATAATATCTAAACATATTACTCATATTAGTTGCTACTGAACCAAAGCCTTTGGGAAAGATTATTGTCGCCTTTATTCCTGTTTTATTAAGCTGGTCATCAAACATACTATTCATATTGGTTACTTTTGATGTATTAAAATTACTTAAATCTAAAGTAATTAAATTTATACAACTAGCAAACATACTATACATTTGAGTTACTTTTGAGGTATCAAAGGTACTTAAATCTAAGGTGGTTCCTTTATATGAATCAAACATACCACCCATTTCTTCAACATTCGTTGTTACAAAGTTTGGCCAGTCTTTAAAAGGCAATTCTATTGATAATCCAGCAAACATACTACCCATTTTGGTTACTTTAGAGGTATCAAAACTACTTAAATTTAAGGTGGTTAAATTACTACAACTAGAAAACATATAAGCCATTGTTGTTACTGATGATGTATCAAAACTACTTAAGTCTAAGGAGGTTCCTTGATATCCACTAAACATGTAACTCATACTGGTTACTTTAGAGGTAACAAAATTTTCTAATCCTTTTATTTCAGATATTTTCATAGTGCTATAACCTCCTGAAAACATATTACTCATTTTGGTCGTTTCACTTGTATTTAAATTTCCTAAGTCAACTTTTTCTAAATTAGTCATTTGATAAAAAGTTTGGCTTAAGTCCTTAACATATATTTCAGAATTTGAACCGATATATAAATCATAATTTTCTGGGGTTTCTATATTTGATTCTAACCATCCGATTACACTTTTTGCAGGTGTTCCGCTTTCTATATCACTTAAATCCCAATATTTTACTTTACTTACTAATTCTTCTTCATTAGGTACATAATCTACAAATGATGCACTTACTATCATATTTTTATATTCACTCGAACGATATAATGTTCCAGAAGATTTATTATCTACTTTAGCATATACTGGTTTTGGCTTTTCACTTACACTACAACTTAAATTATTATTTGTTATGGTTATTTGAATGTCAGTTCCTGCTAATACATTTTGTTCTTTATCTTTTTTGTTTATTATTTCTACATCTGCCGTTACATCTACTGATGTATAACCTACTATTGAATAATTTACTGTTACTTTATTTTCTTTAGTTGCTTCTTTACTTACTAAATCTGCTAAATCAAAACTTTCTGGTGTTATGCTTCCTTTATTCTTTCCACTAGCACTTGTTCCTAAATATAATGTTCCATCTCCTGTTTCTAATACATCTTTCATTTCTCCATCTATTGTTATTGTGAGTTCACTTGTACAACTTAAGTAAGCATCTTCAATAGCATCATCACTATCCGGTCTTTCTATACTAGCAGTTGATATTACATGATTTTTTCTTTCTTCTTCATAATTTTTTTCTTGTGGTTCTTTTTTCTCTGTTGCCCAATATGATGTTCCACCTTTACTATAGGCCATATCACTTGCTGACAAATTAATATACAAATCACTTTTCTTGGTTAATAATGGTGTTCCATACTTATTTAAGGTATCTGTTTGGGCTTCAAAATTTGTATTAGTTTCTCCTTCATCAGTATTTACTATTTGAAAGTAAGCGTAGGTTCCCCCTACTACGACAAATAATAATGTTAAGGCTCCAATAAAAGTTAATATTATGGCCTTTCTTTTGTTTTCTTCATTCATTACATACTCCTCTTTCCTTTAGTATGTCAAATATTTAATATTTTCATACCATACGCATTAAGTATATCATATCATTTTAAATTATTACATCATTTTGTATGATACTTGACACACTCTATACTCTATAAGATTATTATAAAATATTTTTCCCCCCCCCGAGTCAACCATAAAAAAACAACCTCATCAGAGATTGCTCACATTTATTTAATATTCTTTAAATTATAATCTAATAATTCATATATATCGCCATCTAATATTTTATCTGGTTCATTACTTTCAAAATTACTACGATTATCTTTAACTAATTTATATGGTTCTAAAATATAACTTCTTATTTGACTACCAAAATCTATATTTTTTTGATTATCTTTTAATGAATTAATTTTAGCATTTTCTTCTTCTAAAGATTTTTCATATAATTTATTTTTTAATATTTTTAAAGCCATTTCTTTATTTTTTAATTGACTTCTTTCATTTTGACAAGTAACCACGATTTTAGATGGTAAATGGGTTATTCTTACCGCGGAATTTGAAGTATTAACTGATTGACCACCTGCTCCACTTGAATGATACACGTCTATTTTTAAATCATTTTCATTTATTTCAATATTGGGTATATCATTAAATTCCGGAGTAACTGTAATTGATGCAAAAGAGGTATGTCTTCTTTTATTTGCATCAAATGGACTAATTCTAACTAAACGATGAACACCACTTTCTCTTTTTAAATAACCATAAGCATTATCGCCTTTAATTAATAACAATGCTGATTTAATCCCAGCTTCTTCTCCAGGTGTTGTATAAATTATTTCATAATTATAATTGTATTTTTCACAAAATCTTTCATACATTCTTAAAAGCATATCGGCCCAATCACAAGATTCAGTACCACCGGCTCCAGGATGAATTTCTAAATAACAATTAAGATTATCATATTCGCCATTTAGGTGGGTTTCTTTTTCTAATTCCATTATCTTGTTATTTAAAATAGTGTATTCTTTATTAAATTCTTCTTCGGAAAAATCACTTGCTAATAAATTCAAAGTATCTACTTCTTCTTTTAAAGTATCAAAATTATTAATTATTTTTTTTAAATGTTGATATTCTTTATTAATTTTATTGGCATTATCAAAATCATTCCAAAAACCTTCGGCATTTATTTCAGTTTCTAAATTATTTGCTTTACCCTTTAACTTATCAATGTCAAAGTGACCTCCCAATAGAGTCTAAAGTTTCTTTTAAATTTTCTAAATTATTCATATATTCACCTTAATTAATAGTTACTATTTGATTTACTTCGCCTTCATTATAAGTAATATGAACTGCATCTTCTTTAGTAATAAATGGTAATAGATTTTTATTTATAGAAATACTAGCACTATAATATTCACCATCAGTATCAGTTAAATAATACATTGTATTACCTTCAATTACCGCAGTCGTAACTTTACTTATAACAATATCTTTTTCTTTAACATTAGATGTATCAATTGTAGTATTTTCGGCCAAATACTTTTTAGCAGCGGCTTCAATACCTAAAGAGGCATCACTTACAACAACTTTTTGATAATCAGCTACATCAATAAA
>CANPYA010000074.1 GCA_947587565.1 uncultured Bacilli bacterium
ATGGTTGAATTTGCCTTCTTTCTTATGTTAAAATGGTTATGGTGAATAGATATGGCAAAATATGATGCATCATCAATAAAAATTTTAGAGGGTCTTGAAGCAGTAAGAAAAAGACCTGGTATGTATATAGGTAGTACAGATAAAAGAGGACTACATCATTTAGTATGGGAAATTGTGGATAATTCCATTGATGAAATAATTAATGGTTATGGTGATTATATCAAAATTGTTTTACATAAAGATGGATCTATTACGATTGCGGATAATGGAAGAGGTGTGCCCATCGGTATGCATGAAAGTGGTAAATCAACACCGGAAGTTATTTATACCATCTTACATGCTGGTGGTAAATTTGAAGAAGGTAACTACAAAGTAAGTGGAGGCTTACATGGTGTTGGTGGTTCGGTTGTTAATGCCTTAAGTAAAAAGATGGATGTTATAATATACCGGGAAGGTGTTATTTCAAATATTCGTTTTGTTAATGGTGGACAAGTTGAAAGTCCCCTTAAAACGGTAGGTAATTCGAATAAAACCGGAACAGTAGTTACATTCTTACCCGATTATGATATTTTTAAAAATTGTTCATTCTCATATACTACTATTTGTGAAAGAATGCAAGAAAGTGCTTTTTTAATTCCTAATCTAACTATTGAAGTTATCGATGAAGATAATAAAAGAGAAGTTAAATATCATTATGAAGAAGGGTTAACTAATTTTATTGAATACATTAATGAAGATAAAAATACTTTACATAAAGTTTTAAATTTTACGGGAACTAAAAATGGTATTGAAGTAAATATTGCGATGCAATATACGGATACTTATAATGAAAATATTGTTTCATTTGTTAACAATGTTAAAACAACGGATGGTGGTACCCATGAAGTAGGATTTAAAACCGGAATTACGAAAGCCTTTAATGATTATGTCAAAATGAATAATTTATTAAAGGGTAAAGATAATACTTTTGATGGCTCCGATGTAAGAGAAGGTTTAAGTGTTGTTATCAATTTAAAAATACCGGAAAATTTATTACAATTTGAAGGACAAACAAAGGGTAAGCTCGGAACACCGGAAGCAAGAAGTATAACGGAAAGTGTTACTTATGAGAATATTAAATTCTTTTTAGAAGAAAATAAAGAAATTGCTCTTAATATTGTGGAGAAAGCGGCAAGAAGTAAAGTAGCAAGAGAAGCCGCCAGAAAGGCTCGTGAAGATGCTCGTAATGGTAAGGGTAAAAATAAACTAGAGAAGAACTTATCTGGTAAACTTGCTCCGGCAACTAGTAAGAATAATAAAATAAATGAATTATTTTTAGTGGAAGGGGATTCTGCCGGCGGTTCTGCTAAAAGTGGAAGAGATAGAAAATTTCAAGCTATCTTACCTTTAAGAGGTAAAGTTATTAATGCGGAAAAGACAAGTACGGAAGAAATCTTAAAAAATGAAGAAATTAATACAATTATTCATACTATTGGGACTGGTTTAGGTAATGACTTTGTTGCGGAAGATTCTAATTATGATAAAGTAATTATTATGACCGATGCCGATGTTGATGGATCCCATATTCAAATATTGCTTTTAACATTCTTTTATCGTTTTATGCGGCCTTTAATTGAAGCCGGTAAACTTTATATTGCGAAGTCTCCTCTTTATAAGATTGATTATGGTAAAAAACATTTCTATGCTTATAGTGATGAGGAAAGATTTAAGATAGTTTCGGAAAATGCCGGTAAACCAGATATTTCCCGAAATAAAGGTTTAGGAGAAATGAACCCTGATGAATTATGGGATACCACCATGAATCCCGATACAAGAACATTAATTAGAGTAAATATTTATGATGCAGCTTTAGCGGAAAAAAGAGTAAACGTTTTAATGGGTGATAAAGTAGAACCTCGGAAAGAATGGATTGAAGAAAATATTGTCTTTACAATGGAAGATAATTATCGTAATGAAGTTAGTTAATTTAAAATAATTTTAAAAATTTTATTGGCTTGTTGATTTTAACAAGCCAAAATTACCAAAAATATAAATATGCAATAAATAGTAAAGGAGATTACTAATAATGGATGAAACATTAAAAAGAATAGAAGATTATGCTTTAGAAGAAATAATGGGAGATAGTTTTGCTTCATATGCTAAAGAAATAATTCAAGACCGGGCTATACCTGATGTAAGAGATGGTTTAAAACCTGTGCAAAGAAGAATTTTATATGCGATGTTTGATGCCGGAACGACCTATGATAAAAAGTATTTAAAAAGTGCGGCGACGGTTGGAGATGTTTTAGGTAAATACCATCCACATGGTGATTCATCAGTTTATGATGCGATGGTTAGAATGAGTCAATGGTGGAAACAAAGTACGCCTTTAATTGATATGAAAGGTAATAATGGGTCAATGGATGGCGACCCAGCAGCGGCTTATCGTTATACCGAAGCAAGACTTGCCAAAATTAGTAATGAACTTTTAGCGGACTTAGAAAAAGATACCGTAGAGTGGGCGCCAAACTTTGATGACCGGTTACTAGAACCCACTGTTTTACCGGCTAAATTTCCGAATTTACTTGTTAATGGTGCCATGGGGATCAGTGCGGGTTATGCTACTAATATTCCACCCCATAATCTTGGGGAAATTATTGATGCAACAGTAAAAAGAATAGAAAGCCCAAATTGTCATTTAGATTCTATTTTAGAAATAGTTAAAGGACCAGACTTTCCAACTGGTGGTATAGTTGAAGGTAAAAATGGCATTTATGATGCTTTTAAAACTGGTCGCGGCCGGGTTATTGTTCGGTCTAAATACCAAATAATTAAAGAAAAAGGCAAAGAAAAAATTATTATTTCCGAAATACCTTATGATGTTATTAAGAAAAATTTAGTTGAAAAAATTGAACAAATTAGAATTGATAAAAAAATTGATGGGATGGCGGAAGTAAGAGATGAATCTGATCGGGAAGGTTTAAGAATTGCTATTGATTTAAAAAGTGGAGCCAATAGTGAACTAGTTTTAAATTATTTACTAAAAAACACCGATTTACAAATTTCTTATAATTATAATATGGTGGCTATAGTAAATAGAGCACCTAAAACTTTAGGTATCATAGCTATTTTAGATGCTTATATTGCCCATCAAAAAGAAGTTATTACAAGAAGATGCAATTTTGACTTAAAAGTTAAAGAAAAAAGATTACATATTGTTGATGGTTTAATTAAATGTATTTCCATCTTAGATGAAGTTATTAAAGTAATTAGAGCCAGTAAAAATAAAGGCGATGCGAAAAACAATTTAGTTAAAGAATTTGATTTTTCTTTAGAACAAGCCGAAGCCATTGTTAATTTACAATTATATCGTTTAACGAATACGGATGTGGTGGCTTTAGAAGAAGAAATGGCTAATTTAAGAAAATTAATCGAAGGTTTAAAGGCTATATTAAATGATGAAGAGGCTTTAAAATATGTGATGAAAAAAGAACTTAAATTAATTAAAAAAGAATATGCAGTACCTAGAAAAACCGAAATAGTTGATGAAATAACCGAAATTAAATTAGATATGCAAAGTATGATTCCAAAAGAAAATGTGAATGTGGTGGTTACTAATGAAGGTTATGTTAAAAGGGTATCTGCGAAATCTTATGCGGCTTCTGATGGGGAAACCACTTTAAAACCCGGAGATTTTATTAGTAATTTATTTGAAACAACAACTTTAAATAATTTAGTCTTATTTACTAATTTAGGTAATTATCTATTTATTCCGGTTCATAAAATTTTTGAAGCTAAATGGAAAGAACTTGGTAAACATGTTAGTAATTTAATCCCAATGCAAGAAAGTGAAAGAATAATTGCCTCATTCATTTTAGAAGAAGATAAATATTTAACCTTATTTACGAAAAATGGGATGGTTAAACAAATTAAAGAAAGTGATTTAATTGTCACAAGATATAATAAACCAATGACAGCCTTTAAATTAAAAGAGAATGATGAATTAGTTAGTGTTAAAGAAAGTAATGAAGAAGTTGTAATTGTTACGAAAAATGGTTATTATTTAAGATATTTAACGAGTGAAATACCTACACTTGGTTTAAAGGCGAGTGGAGTTAAAGGTATGAAGTTAGTGGACGATACCGTTGTAAGTGGTTCGCCTTTTGATGCGGAAACAGAATACCTAAATGTATTTACGACCAATAATACGGCGAAGAGAATTAAAATAACCGATTTAAAAACTCTTACTAGAGCCAAAAAAGGTACCATGTTAATTAAGAAAAATAAAACGGTTAATTATGCAATAATGAATGCTTTTGTTACGAGTGGAAGAGATATAATCATTATAAAAAGAGACAGTGAATTAAAAGAAGAAAAAAATAGTGAAATACCAATAATGGACTTAACAAGTAATGGTAGTAGTTTAGGTAAAGGTTATATCGATTTAATTAGTTTAAAATATAATGTTATAAGTGTAATGAAAAAGGAAGTTAAAGAAGAAGTGCCAAAAGAAGAAAAAAATGAACAAATATCTTTTGATGACTTTACAAAAGACTTTAAAATTTAATAAAAACACCTAGTATTTCATAAGATTTACTAGGTGAATTTTTATGAGTAAAAAAGAAGATTTTAAAGAATTTATGCGGAATAAACCCGAACTCGTTGATTATATTCGGAATAAAGAAATGACTTTACAAGGATTTTATGAATTATATGATGTTTATGGGGCAGAAGATAAAGTTTGGGAAAAATATGAAAGAAGTACGCCGAGTAGTCCCATAAATCCCACAAATATTACCAATATTATGAAAAATATTAATATTGATGAAATTCAAAAACATATTAATACCGCCCAAAAAGCCTTAGGAGTAGTGGAAGATTTAACTACTAAAAATACTGCAAGTGCGGCGAGTAATGCCATTAAAGGGCCTCTTTCACCACGGCCTTTAAATAAATTTTTCGAGGATTAATATGGAACTTTATTTACAACAAAAATTATTAGAGGATAAAAAATTTAAAAAGTATTTAGATGAAAATTCAAGTTATATTAAATACTTAAATCGTAATCCGGAATATTATAAAACTTTTATGAAAGAAATGAAGGAAAGATATAAAGAAAGAACAACGGATAAATTAAGTGATGCGATTAATACTATCGATATCGTTAGTTCAATATTAGATACTTTAAATTAAAATGGCACACACTGTATGCCATTTTAAATTTACTTTTTAATTAAATAATCATTAATACCATATTTTTCTTCTTTAGGATCAAAGAATAAATCTTGCCGCGGTGTTTTATAAGTAAGAATACCCATAATAATATAAACAACAATAATAAAAACAATACTAACTTCTTTTTGATAATTAATGGGTTTAAGTTTTAAAATTAAAGAACCTAAATAATTAACCAGTAAAATAACTAAGAATAAAATGATGAATGTAACTATCATATGTTCTCCAAAATTATAAAATACTGGTAAGAAAACAGCTAAATAAATAGGAATACTAAATAAAGCTTTCAAAAATACCGCTAATAAAAAATTATTGTTATTAATATGCCATTTTTTCATGAGAAAGTATTCTACAATTCCATAAAGTAAGATAGTGGTAAAAAGCATTTTCATGTGTTCCCAAATACTTTCATTGACCGGAAAAAAGATGGAGAAAACGGGATTAGGTAACCAGTCATATAAAAAGTGAGTTAAAAAACAAAGAGCAAAAGTTAAAACAGCATTAAGCAAAATCATTTTTTTTAAATTCAAATTTATCACCTTAATATTAATATATAAAAAAATATCAAAATTATACTTTTTTATGGTATAATCGATTGTGTTTGGAAGTGATCAATTTGGAAAAATATCAAGAAATTGAAAGAAGTATTATTAAAAAATTTCGGAAAGATATCTGGCGTAATTTTACGAAAGCCGTTACAGATTATGAATTAATTCAAGAAAATGATAAGATTATGGTTTGTATAAGTGGCGGTAAAGATTCTTTTTTACTAGCTAAATGTATCCAAGAATTACAAAGACATGGTAAAATTAAATTTGATGCCCATTATGTTGTAATGAATCCGGGTTATCGCGAAGAAATTTTAAATAAAATAAAAGATAATGCCCAAATTTTAAATATTCCCATTGAAATTTTTAAAAGTGATATTTTTGAAATTGCTCATAATTTGAATCCGGAGAATCCTTGTTATATGTGTGCCAGAATGCGTAGAGGTCACTTATATGGTAAAGCCGAAGAGTTGGGTTGTAATAAAATTGCTTTAGGGCATCATTTTGATGATGTTATTGAAACCACGCTTTTATCAATGTTCTATGGGGCAGAGATTAAAACCATGTTACCTAAATT
>CANPYA010000075.1 GCA_947587565.1 uncultured Bacilli bacterium
GATAACATCTTACGATTAATTTCAATACCAGCTTTATCTAAACCATTAATAAATTTAGAATAACTAATATCATTCATTCTACAAGCAGCATTAATTCTTGTAATCCATAACTTCCGGAAATTTCTTTTATTTTGTCTTCTATCTCTAAAAGCATAATCTCCACTATGGAATAATTGTTCTTGAGCTGTTTTATATAATCTATGTTTACTACCAAAATAACCTTTAGCTTGTTTTAAAACTTTTCTTCTTCTATTTTTGGATACATTTCCACCTTTAACTCTTGCCATTATTTATCCCCCTATCTAATAACAGATTTTAATCTGCTAGCTTCTCCTTTTCCTAAAGTTCCTTTATTTCTTCTTTGACGAACAGCTTTAGCAGAATCCTTACTTGTTTTATGGTTACCATTACCTTTTTTATAAGTTAATGTACCATTCTTTTTTACTTTAAATACTTTACTACTGGCTTTATGTGTTTTTTGTTTTCCCATAAATATTCTCTCCTTCTACTTCCTATTTTTTTGGCGCTATTAATAAAGACATTTGTTTACCTTCTAATTTAGGTTCGACTTCAATTTGACCAAATTCTTCTAAACTTTGAGCAAAATTTAATAAGACATCCCGACCTAATTCCGTATGGGCCATTTCTCTTCCTTTAAATCTAATAAAGGCTTTAATTTTATGACCTTTCTTTAAATATTCAGCCGCATTTTTCTTTCTAGTTTCAAAATCATGAACATCAATTCTTACCGAAAGACGGTATTCTTTAACTTCCTTATTGCTTTCTCTTTGTTTCTTTTGGGCTTCTTTTAATTTCTTTTGTTTCTCATAACGGAATTTATTATAATCCATTATTTTAGCTACTGCTGGTGTCGAATTTTCACTCATTAAAACTAAATCTAATCCGGCATAACTCGCTAAAGTTTTCGCATCTTCAATATTTTTAATGCCCATTTTTTCGCCATTTGGTCCAATTACCATAACTTGTGCTACTCTAATTTCATCATTAATTGGTAGCTCTTCTGTCTTTGCTATAAAAAGCACCTCCATATAAATTAAAAAGTGAGTATATTTATACCCACTTAAAAACCTTAAATTATTTTTTATTTTGGCTTTTAACCTATTACTATGCGTAATCAGGTGGATATAAATCGCTTTCCTTTTTAAAACACTAATAGTTTATCACTACATTATATGCTTTGTCAAGCCTTTTTAATAATGAACGATGACAACGCCATCTTCTCTATCACTATGTTCAGGATCATAGATATTATAAGATACCCCATACCAGGTGGTACCACAAGAATCAACTATTTCATCACAATTAACTGTAAATACTCGATCATCAACATTATCAGTAATATCAAAGAAGGCTGTGTTTTGCGATTCTTTTGTACATTCATCTAAAGTTTCATAAACATATTTATAAGCTTCAGAAAACTTTTTAGGAGTACATTTTTCTGTAGTCGTATCTTCTTGCTTACTAGTATTTTCATTTTTGTTTGTGTTTGTATTTGTGTTGGTGTTGGTATTTTCTTCTTTGTTTGTATCTTCTTGCTTTATTACATCTTCTTCATTATTTTCATTTTCTTCTTTACTTGTGTCTTCTTCTGTATTTATACTTTCTACTTTATCAGAATTTTTAAGTTCTGTTTTTTGACCACAAGCAGTTAAAGCAGTTAAACATATTAAACAAAATAGTAACATTATAATTTTTTTCATATTATTTTTCATCTTAAACCTCATTTCTTATTATTAATTCTATTAGTTACATAATCTTTAAATTCATCTAAACTAACTGTCTTAGTTTCTTCACTGCCTAGAAGACGATAACTAACAGTATTGCTATCTACTTCTTTTTGACCAATAATTAAAGTAATCGGAATTTTTTTAGCGACACTTTCTCTTAATTTATAACCTAATTTTTCATTCCGGTCATCAAGAGATACGCGATAGTCACTCAATTGCTCTTGTAATTTTTTAGCATATTCTAAATGATATTCATTATTAACTGGAATAATATTTATTTGGACTGGTGAAAGCCATAATGGGAAAGCCCCCGCATAATGTTCAATTAAAATACCAATAAATCTTTCGATTGAGCCATAAATTACTCTATGAAGCATAACCGGTCTTTTTTTAGAGCCATCACTATCAACATAAGTTAAATCAAATCTTTCTGGTAAATTCATATCAAGTTGAATTGTTCCACATTGCCATACTCTACCTAATGAATCTTTAATATGGAAATCTAATTTTGGTCCATAGAAAGCGCCATCACCCGGATTAATTTTACAATCGTGTCCGGCCGCATGACAAGCATCTTCTAAAGCCTTTTCACTTTTATTCCAAATTTCAATATCCCCAATAAATTTTTCTTCGGGTCTTGTTGATAATTCAATATCATAAGTTAAACCAAATACTTTATACATTCGGTCAATAAAATTAATAAGTCTTACCACTTCTTCTTCAATTTGGTCTTCCCGCATAAAGATATGGGCATCATCTTGAGTAAATGTTCTAACTCTAAACAAACCATTTAAAGCCCCACTCGCTTCATGACGATGTACTTGACCAAGTTCGCCAATCCTTAAAGGTAAATCTTTATAAGAATGCAAAGAATTTTTATAAACAAGCATCCCACCAGGACAATTCATTGGTTTAATCGCAAAAGTTTTTTCATCAATTTCACTTGTATACATATTTTCCCGATAATTATACCAATGACCTGATAATTCCCATAATTCTTTATTTAACATAATTGGGGTTTTAATAAATTCATAACCTTCTTTAGCGTGTTCTTTATACCAGAAGTTCTCAAGCTCATTTCTTACAATCATGCCATTAGGTAAGAAGAATGGAAAACCCGGACCATATTCACTAATCATAAATAAGTCTAATTCTTTACCTAATTTTTTATGATCTCTTTTTTTAGCTTCTTCTAAGAAATTTAAGTATTCATTTAAATCTTCTTCTTTATCAAAACAAATACCATATATTCTTTGAAGCATCTTATTGTTTTTATCGCCTTTCCAATAAGCTCCACTAAACTTAAGTAATTTGAAATATTTTAACTCTTTTACAGTATCTACATGAGGTCCTCGGCATAGGTCTGTAAAGTCCCCTTGGGTATAGCAAGAGATAACTGTCTCATTTTCATCCATTCGACTAATTAAATCTATTTTATAAGGATCATCTTTAAACATTTCTAAAGCTTCATCTTTACTTATCTCATGCCGAACTATTCTCTTACCATCCTTACTGATTTTTTTCATTTCTTTTTCAATTTTGACGATATCTTCATCAGTTATAACTTTATCTCCTAAATCGATATCATAGTAAAAACCATCTTCAATAACGGGTCCAACCCAAAATTTAGCCTCCGGATATAAATGTTTAACAGCTTGGGCTAAAAGATGGGCACAACTATGATTTAATTTACTTAATCTTTCATCTTCTTTAATATTGATCATTTTTCTTCCTCCTTTATATATATTCTAACATCAATATTTTGATTAATTAATTTTTTAAATTCTTCTCCTAAAGTAATACTTCCCACGATACTACCATAATGAATAGGTATTGCTACCTTAGGTTTTAATTTATTTATATATTCGACCGCCTCTTCCACATCCATTGTATAAGTTCCCCCAATAGGAATGAAACAATAATCGACATCTAAATTAAGATTTTCTTCTAAAGCATCCGTATCACCCATTATATAATATTTTTGCTTGTCTAACTCAATTATGTAACCAACATAACCTTTTTCCTTAGGATGAAATCTTTTTTCCAAGTTATATGTTGGTCTAGTTGAAAACACAAAATCATCCGTTCGATATTCTTGATTTGGTTCCACTATAATAACATTACTTGTAATGTTTTGAGCATCAGTTGCGAGTACCTTGGGAACCACTAAAGTTGTTTTATCTTGCATTACTTTTTGAATAGATTCAATATCATAATGATCATAATGGTCATGGGTAATAAAAATATAATCGGCATCATGATAATCTTTATCTATTTTAAAAGGATCAAAATAAATAGTTATCTTCCCCTGTAATTTAATCGCCGACTGTCTAAAAACTTCTATTTGCATAAATACTTCCTTTCTAAAAATAAAAAAACACACTATTTGCAAGGAGCAAATAATGCGGTACCATCCTTATTTTAACTTAATTTAGATAACGGCCTCTAGACCGGAGTGGATTAGACTCTCTCAAGAATAGTAACTATTAATCTGTTTGTTAATTTCCACCAACCATTAACTCTCTTAAAAACCATTAATTAATAATCTCGTTTCTCTTCATCGATTTGCATATTAATTTTATCACGCATTTTCTTTATTTGCAATCACTTTTTCTTACTCGGCACCAAATCAATTCCGCCTTTACTAAAAGGATTACATTTTAAAATTCGTTTAATACTTAAAAACGTTCCCTTAAATGAACCATATTCCGTAATAGCCTCTTTAGCATATTCCGAACAAGTCGGATAATATTTGCACATGCTATGCGTACTTAAAGGCAGGCTTTGATACCAATTAATTAATTTCAATAACAATTTTTTCATAACTAAAGTATACCACCAAATAATAAAATTACCAATAATAGGTATTGCATTTTTTTCTTATTTATTATATATTTTATTTAGCAAACAAATATTCGAAGTAAGGAGATGATTAAAATGGAACAAAGTATTTTATGTATTGATTTAAAAAGTTTTTTTGCCTCCGTTGAATGTATCCAACAAGGCTTAGATCCTTTTAATTATCCTTTAGTAGTTGCTAATCCAAATCAAGGAAACGGGGCAATTACTCTAGCCGTCACTCCTTACTTAAAAAAATTAGGGGTAAAATCCCGGGGTCGCCTTTATGAAATACCCAAGAATATTACTTATCATATTGCTAAGCCCCGTATGAATTTATATATTACTAAAAGTAAAGAAGTTATTAGTATCTATCTAGATTATGTTAGTGATGAAGATTTACATGTTTACTCCATTGATGAATGTTTCTTAGATGTCACTAATTATTTAAAATTATATAAGAAAACTCCTTTAGAACTCGCCCAAGATATTTTAAAAACCATTTATGAAAAAACGGGACTAACCGCTACTTGTGGGATTGGATCCAATATGCTTTTAGCCAAAGTTGCCATGGATATTGAAGCCAAACATAATCCCAATAATATTGCTGTTTGGACCTATGACGACGTTAAAGAAAAACTATGGCCAATTGCACCTCTTTCTGAAATGTGGGGGATCGGGAAACACATGGAAAAGAATCTAAATAAGATGAATATTTATTCGGTTGGAGATTTAGCTAATACTGATAAATTCTTATTAAAAGATAAATTTGGAATTATGGGCTTAGAACTTTGGAATCACGCGAATGGTATTGATACGAGTAAAATTAAAGATTTTAAGAAAATGGCTAAAACGGAATCATATAGTCATTCGCAAGTTTTATTTAAAGATTACAACGAAAGTAATATTCCATTAATTATTTCCGAAATGGTGGAACTTTTAGCAGCCCGCCTTAGGAAAAATAATAAACTTACCAAATTAGTTGGGCTTGGTATTGGCTATTCGAAAGAAATTGACAATGGTTTTTATCATTCTATTAAACTAGATCAAGCCACTGATTCCATTAGTGAAATAACTAAATATTGTTTAATGATTTTTGATAAATATTATGAGTATTTACCTATTCGGAAAGTTACCGTCTGCTGTGGTAATTTAGAGAAAAAAGAAGCAAGGCAATTAAGTCTATTTGAAAAAGAAGATATAAGACAAGATAAAGAAAACATCAATCTAACAATTGATGAAATTAAAAATAAGTATGGGGCTAATAGTATTTTAAAAGCTTCTAATTTATTAAAAGACTCGACAGCGATTGAAAGAAATAAAAAAGTAGGTGGACATTATGAATAATGAAGTAATTGACCGAGGGATTATTAAATGGCAACCGTTTAATTCTTGTTTTAATTCAGAAGAAGTTATTAAAGATTTAAAAATAAAAAAGGCAAGAAAAATATTTCCAACTCTTTCTGAAGACCAAATAAATTTAATTTCTGAAGAAATTCTTACGGCTTACAATTTAA
>CANPYA010000076.1 GCA_947587565.1 uncultured Bacilli bacterium
TTAGTTATTCCTTTTAGTAAAATGGAAAGTAAATATTTAAGTAATTATGAAAGTGTTTATAATGAATTTAGTGAAGTTTTAAAAAAATATGATAGTAATATAAATATTGAACCCTTACCAACAAATTAAAAGAGATTAGCAATAAACTAATCTTTTTTATATACCTAAAGAAACAATATTAACTAATTCCTTATCCACATCCATATATTTAATCGCACTAGCAATTATATAATCAGCTTTATTAAAATGATAAATTAAATTACTAGGAGTTATTTTATCTAAGACATCTTGAAATATTTTAATACTTTGTTCTTTAGCAGCTTCATTTCTCATAAATAATAAATAACTTCTCGTTAATACTTGTAAGAATTCACATTCTTCATACTTAGTCTCACTTAAACAATTATCTGTAATTACTTGGAATGTAGAACTAGAGATTTTATCAAAAAAACTTTGATAACTTAAATGATGATTACTCTTTTTAGCATAAGCATCACTTAACCAATATAAATCCCCAATTATAAAGTTATCTTGAATTAAATCATCTTCAACTTCTAAAAACATACTTAAAGCATATTTTATACTTAATAAATAATCTTTAATAGATTCAT
Source organism: uncultured Bacilli bacterium (assembly GCA_947587565.1). Classification (GTDB taxonomy): domain Bacteria; phylum Bacillota_I; class Bacilli_A; order RF39; family UBA660; genus SIG200. The sequence continues at coordinate 612 of CANPYA010000076.1, forward strand.
ATTTATCGTCTGCAATAAAGGTATTTAAAATAGTTAAAATAGTATTAAGATAATCTTTTTTAACAACTTTTAACATTTTATAATCATCTTGATATAATCTATCGGCTAAATTAGCGGGATTCTTCGCTTTATAATCTTCAAAATAAATATCTAACTTTTCAAATACTCGCGTTTTAATTATATTAGTCTTATTTAAATTTAAGATATTTTGTAAATGAATATCTAAACGATCATATTCACATTCTTCTAATAAATAATCTGAAATATGATTGATTTCTTTAAAAGTTAAAATATTATAAAGTGAATTTTCTAAAGAAATTGTAGTCTTTAACTCATTTATTTTAGTATCCCATTCTAAAGTATATACTTTATTATTTTTTTCTAATTCTTTTAATTCATTCTTAATATTATAAATAGATTCGGAAACAACCATTAATCTATTTAATATTGCTTCTTCTTTTTTACTTAATTTCATTCATCAAAACCCCTTTTTCTTAAGTACTATCAATTTTACCAAAAATACCCCATTTTGTCAAATTACTTGTCCAATTTGCGAATACTTACTTTATAAGGTAATTCTTTATCACTCTCATGATTTTTAAATGCCTCTTTAATAATTTGCTTAATTAAAGGATTTAATTTTTTTCTTTTTAAATCAGTTTTTAAAGTTTTTTCAAAATTAACAATAGATTCAGAACTAGCAAATAACAAAGCAGTTCTTATATAAATGGAACTTAAAATACCTTCCGCAATATCATACATTTCTAATTTATCTAAGTTAGCCATTTCTACTAAATTAATCGCTTCATCTAATAATACATTATCACCATAATAATCTTGACAGTTAAGTATATCATCTTCTTCAATTTTTTCCATTTGTGCTACCGCATTACAACACCAATATAAATCTTTAGCAATAGTAAAATTAGACATTAATAATTCACTTTCTAAGGAAGTTAAAGTAAAAGTTAATTGATATTTATAAGTTATTAAAAAGTGTTTTATTTCCTTATATTTAACATCATTTATACATAAATCTAATATCTTTAAAATAGTTCTTAAATAATCTAATTTAACTTGATCATCTAATATAACACTTATATCAAAATCATCATCATAAGTACTATTTTCTTTATCTTCTTCCACGTATTCTTCTTCATTATAATTAAATTCTTCATGATCTAACCCATTTATATCATCAATATTTGCTAAATCATCTAACATATTAGTTAATTTTTCTAATATTCTTTGTTTAACTAAACTTTTAGATGAACCCCCTCTTACATCACTTAAAGCATCAAATACTACATATCCTTCATTCTTACCAACAAATTTTAAAAATTCACTTAAAACTTGCCCATCTTCTAGATAAAAACTATATATTTGTTTTTCTTGTTTTAATAAATCTTCTAATATTTCTAAACCATGAGCATAATCTCTACTACTCTTTAGGCCCGCAATTTCTAAATCAATTAAATCACAATATATATCATATATTTGGGTAGTTATTAAAACTAAATCTTTTAAATCTTTAATATTTTCATTCGTTAAATCATAATCCATAATTACTACCTATTTCAAACTTAAAATATTAACACTCTCTTGATATTCTTGATTATCTAAGATAACATTATTTAAAATTATGCCATATTTATCTTTTAATGTTTTTAATTCTTCGGAAGTACAGAAAAGTAAAGCTGTTTTAACAACTCCTAATAAAAGAGGATTACTAAAAACACAATTATATTCATCTAATAATTCCATAACGGTTTTAAGTCCATACATACTTTTAGAAGCATTATATTCACTATCGGTAAAACCTGCTAAATTAGCATCTATCTTTGATGTAAAATAAATTCTTTTATGTTCATAACTTTCTTTTAATAATTCTTCTTCTAAACTTTCATATAAAAAATTTAAATGTTTATTTTTATTTAATTCTTTATCTTCTAAAACAATTCCTAAAGATTTAACAAAATCTTGTCTTAAAGCATTACTTACCCGAAGCATGTCCGCTAAACGATTACAAGGATTATAATTATTATGACAGAATTCTCTTAAATCAGGTAGGCCATATAAAACAATATCAGCACTTAGAGTAGTAGCCATATTATCTAATTTAGTTATATCTTTTTCAATCTTTCTTTCTAATAAACTAATTAATAATCTTCTTTTAATTAATTCTTCTCTATCACCATTAATAAGAATTCTTAAATCTTCACTAAAATTATTAATCTTATTCTTCGAACATAAATATTCCATATAACTTTGTAATTTTAAACTACTATTAACTTTTTCTAATAATTTATTAATTTGATATTTTAAACTATATATTCTATTAGTTAATATAAAATATTCTTTACTATCTTTTGCATAATTATTTAACTCTTCATATTTACTTAATAAATCACTATTTAATTCTAATATTTTATTTATTAAACTTTTATCATTATCATCCATTACATAAACTTCCATATTATCTTGTCCTTTCTAATCTAATTACTCTTGGTAATTCTAAATCTTCTCTATAATGACTTAAAGCATTATAGACTAATTCTTCTCCAGAAATATCATCAAATAAATATTTACTTATTTCACTCATATCGGTAAATCTTTCACTTAAAGTATCTAAGGTATCTTCTTTAATAAATAAAATCATACTGCGAATAAATATTTCCGCTAAAGTACATTTACCAAATTCATAATCATCTTCTAAATTAAGATAGAATTGATCCGTTAAATAATCAATATTTCTAATTAAGATATCTTTAACTTTATCTTCATAATAATAATCTAAATCACTATCACTTATTTTTAACATTTCACTTTCATAGATACTTTTCCAATATAATTCATCAGGTATTTCATAACTATATCTAATTAATATTTGACTAATATTATAATATATAAATTCTATATTATATTTTAAATTTAATAACATATCTTTTACTTGCATATATTTTTCATCTTTTATATATTTATTTAAGATAACTAAAATAGTATTTATAATATCTTCTTCTATATCATCATTAAAGTTATTTAATTTTAATATATATTGTAATTTAGGTAGTATTTCATCTAAGCCTTCAATATTAATATTACCTTCCGTTATATATAACCCTAATCTTTTAAAGATTCTTAAATTAGTTAATTCATCTTCATTATTATAAGTTATTAAGTTAATTTGCGTTTCTAAACTTTCATTACCCACTAAATTTTTAAAATAATCAAATAAACTTAATAATTCATCATAATTATTTTTTAATTTTAAATATATACTATCTTCTTCTTTTAACAATTCTTCTTTTTTAATTTCAATATCTAGAAAACTTTCGGTATCAAATAAACCATTACTTTCTAAATCTAATAATTTTTGATTAAGTTGCCATATTTCTGTGGCGAGACTTTTTAATTTGCGCATATCTTTTTCTCTTTGTTTTAATAATTCTAACTCATCCATAGTATGGCACCTCACGATTAAGTATATATATTAATTAAAATTAGAATAGATGTCAATACAAAATGGTTGAGAAACGAAAAAAATAGCAAGTAATACTTGGGGTACTATTTGCTATTTAATTTGCTTATAATTATTAGAAATTTAAAGTATATGGTTTATCTTGTGTACCATCTCCACCAGCAATAGTTGCTTTATTTGTGACATAGAAGACAGGCCGAGCGCCATGGCCACTACTCAGGCCGGTGCCGAAGCCCAAGTCGCCGCCATTATCCACACGACGCGCGATCACATCCGTTCCACTTGAGCTATGGATACCGTAGCGAGTGCTTAACCATTCGTAACTTTTTGCTGTGTTATATCCATCTTTTCTAAAATGTATCCAACTATTTGCTACATTTGTATAACTTCCCGGAGTTCCATTTGGATATGCATAAGCATAATCATGCAAGTACATTAAACTTATTTTAGCGTTGACTTTATTTGTCCATGTATAACTTTGACTTGTTACTGATCCGTCTTCTCCTTTTGCATAATGGTTTGTTTCACTTTTTCCTGTTTCTATATTATATAATGTATTTCCATCATATGAACTTGTTGTTGTATCTCCATAATACCAGTCATGATTATTTATTAAGTTATACCATTCACTGGCCTCTGTTCCTCCATTTTCATCTCCGGATTTTAAATAATCATAATATTCATTATCGACAAAGATATCGGTATCAGATTTTGTAGAAGAACTAGTATCGGCCCCAGCCGTAGCTCCATTGGATATTCCATTTATTCTTTTGAATAAATCGGCATTATTCCATTCTGGGCAATTTCCATCCGGACATAAATATGTAGCATTACCACTTATTAAATAATCGTGATTCCAAGCAAAACTTGTTACTGATCCTTCTTTTAAGAATGTTTCTTTTAACAAGTACATTTGTCCTTCTTCTGTTACTCCGATTATTCTGTACATATATTTATCATAATCAGTTTTACATTGTTCTTGATCTCTTGTTCCAAAACAGATCCAATTTGGTACATTATTTGTTCCTTGATATCTATGCATATCTCCAACTAATTCTGTTGTTAAACTTTCTCCAGCATTTTCTTTTAATAATTCTACTGTGGATGGCTTTTCACTTACACTACAACTTAAATTATTATTGGTTATTGTTATTTCTATTTTTGTTCCTGCTAAAACGTTTTGTATTTCTTCTCTATTGACTATTTCGATATCGGCAGTGACATCAACACTTGTGAAACCAGTTATTGTGTAATTTACTGTAGCTTTATTTTCGCCACTATCTTGTTTACTTACTAATTCAGCTAAATCAAAACTTACTGGTGTTACACTACCTTTATTTCCATCATTTGACTTTGTTCCTAAATATAATGTTCCATCTCCAGTTTGTAATTCATCTTTCATTGTACCTGTTATGGTAATTGTTAGTTCACTAGTACATTTAAGGTAGGCATCTTCAACTACATTATCTCCTTCTGGTCTTTCTATACTAGCTGTTGATATGACATGATTTTGCTTTTCTGTTTCATAATTCTTCTCTTGGGGTTCGGCTTTTAATGTAGCATAATATTTTGTATTTGCTTTACTATAAGCCATATCACTAGCTGATAACTCAATATACAAATCACTTTTCTTGGTTAATAATGGTGTTCCATATTTATTTAAATCATCTGTTGCGGTTTCAAAATTAGTATTAGTTTCTCCTTTACTAGTATCTACTATTTGAAAGTAAGCGTAGGTTCCTCCTACTACGACAAATAATAATGTTAAGGCTCCAATAAATGTTAATATTATCGCCTTTCTTTTGTTTTCTTCCATTTTAAATTCTTCCTTCCATTCTAGTATGAACAATAGTTAATATTGTTATGCTATACGCATTAAGTATATCATATCATTTTAAATTATGAAATCATTTTGTATGATGGTTGACACACTCAATACTTTATAAGATTAGTATATATTACCCCCC
>CANPYA010000077.1 GCA_947587565.1 uncultured Bacilli bacterium
TAGCATCCAATACCAGCACTACTAAACAAACTAATATAAGTATACTTTTTATTTTTCATGTGTTCTACCTCCTATAAAGATATTATATCATTTTTATTTAATCTTGAGAAGGCTTTAAAGGCATTTTGTTGTTTTTTTAATTTATGCTATAATAAATTTTAAGGATTTTGGAGGTATATATGAAAATTGACTTACATTGTCATACTAAAAAAACAAAAATTAAAGAATCAGAATTAAGAAATGTAACCCTAGAACAATTCAAAGAAAAAGTAGAACTTTCGGAAGTAAAAATTTTAGCAATCACTAATCATAATCGCTTTTTTAGGGATAATTATGAAGAATTTAAAACAGCAGTGAAAGATTCATGTTATATAATTCCGGGTATTGAATTAGATGTTGAAGGTGTCAATAAATCTAGAGGACATATAATATTAATTGCTAATCCCGATGATGTAGATATTTTTGAAGATAAAATTAATCAAATAACAAAAGGATATACACCAGATAATTTTATCATTGGTAGTCATGAATTATATGACAAGTTTAAGGATATGGATATAATTTATATAGCGCATTTTTTAAAAGATAAGCAATTATCTATTGAAGATTTAAAAGATTTTGAAAGCATAATGAACAAACCGTTACGATTATTAAAAGAAGCATCTAATATTGTTTCTATTGGCGTATTGCAAAGTAATAATCATCGTGCAATGATTGGAACGGATGTAATTAATTGGAACGATTATGAAAATTATACTTTTGGAAATTTAAAATTTGAAATTAAAGATTTTAAAAGTTTAATAAAATTAGTTGATAAAGATACTCAACTTATTAGTGACCTAATAAATGAAAACTTCGATGAAAAAATTATAGTTTATGGCAAAAGCAAAACAAAAGAATATCCATTTGAGCTTCCGATTTTTGATGATGTTAATATTATATTTGGAGATAAAGGTAGTGGAAAAACTGAAATACTAAATTCTTTAAAAGACCACTATGAAATGAATGGTGACAAATATGTTAGATTCTCTGGTGGCGATAAAGAAGAATGGTATAACAAACTCATTAGTGTTGATAAAGAAGATTATAATGTAAGCAAATTACAATTAGATAATAATTTTTCTAATGAATTAAAAAATATTACAACTTTTAATGATGAAACACCTGCTTCTATAAAATCTTATTATAAATATTTTAAGAACGCCTCAAAGAATAAAAAGAAATCAATGATGAAATCTTTATTTATAAGTAAAAGTCATAGTTTTAATGATAATGTTTACAACAATTTATTTAATGATTATACTACAATTAATGATTTCATAAAAAAATTAGAAAAATTTGAATATAAAAATTACAATAGTGATGAAGTTATTAAAATTATATGTTCTTTAAATATTTTAAAAGAAAATATTTATCAAAAATATAAAGATATATGGTTAGAAGAAAATTCGTTGAAATTATTAGATGACTTTATTGAAAAAATGAATAACTATGTTTCTCAAAATATTGGAAGTCCATCAATGCCAATTGAAACTGGATTATTTAATTTTATTAAAAAAAGAATTGAATTAAGGAATAATATTCAAAATATAATAAAAATTTTAAATGAAACTTCAAATTCAACAAGTGAATATATTGGGAAACTTGGTTTAAAAGGAAATGTCAATTTAACAACACAGTATAAATTTATTAATTTATTAAACAAAAAAGATATTGACCATACAACTCTTATTTCAAATAAAGGTGAATTAGTAAATATATTAACAAATATGGAAAAAATATCAAAAAACATATCTTCATCAAAATTAATAGAATATGTAAAAGCAATTGCACTCGATTGTAATAATAAAAATATTGAAAGCCTAAATGATTTCATTTCAATAGAAAGATTTTTTGAAATATCTGATAAACCATATAAACCTTCAAAAGGAGAATTAGCAATTCTTTCATTACAACACGATCTAATATCAAAAAAGGAATATGAAATATTTTTAATTGATGAACCAGAAGCTAATTTAGGAAGCACATATATTAATGATGAAATCGTTCCCTTGTTAAAAGATTTAGCTCACGCTAAAAAGAAAGTAGTAATTGCTACGCATGATGCAAATATTGCAATTAGAACAAGACCATCGAATTCAATTTTAAAAATAGTTGATAATGAAAACTATAAAACATATATCGGTAATATGTTTACAGATATTTTATATGATATTGATTCAAATGAAAAATTAAGTTGGAAAGATGAAAGTATAAAATATTTAGAAGGTGGAAAAGATGCTTTCGATGAAAGGAGTGACTTATATGAGTAACGAAATAGTAGTAAATATTTTAACAGAAGAAGATAAAACATATATAGTTTTCAACTTTGAACAACCAATTAAATTGGAAATTACATCCGATAATAAAGAAACAATAAAAAATGTATTTTATCAAATTTTAAATCATGTTATAAATGGTAATTTCATTACATTTAAATTTACAAGAAATGGTGAAGACTTATATAATGATATTACAGAGAAGTATATTCAAGATTTAAATAACGAAATAGAGGCTCTGAAAAATAATTTTATAAATCCAATTGAAGACCAAAATAATTTGACATAATTTTAATATTTGCTATAATTGATTTAGTTGATTTAGTCAATCTTGGGAGTATAATTTTTCGAATATAAGGAAAGTTATCGCTCCAGTGGGAAATCTGTTCGAACTATTTATAGTATTGGACTTAATATACAAAGTATCGATTTCGAAAGAAGTTGGTATTTTTTTTGTTTAAGTTAAAGAAAGGACAGAATTACATAATTAAAATTATAAAGAAAAAATTAGTGAATGATAAAGAATTAAGAAAAAAATAGAATTTATATGTAATTTTTGTAATAGAAATTCTACTATAATTTTGTTAAATAGATTAAAATTTTCTGTTTTTATGCTATAATATTTAACGAAACAAATATTAATTAAAAAGTGGGGTAATATTATGAAAATTAATTGTGATGGTATTGTGCATAATCCACTTGGAGGAGCTTCATATATGTTTGAAAAAGAAATAATACCATATATTTTAAAACAATATACAAAAAATATAATTAAAATTAGTGTTGGTGCTCAGCCTAATTCGTCACCACATTTTGGTACTTTAGAAACAATAGCACTCTCTTTTGTACTGGCGTCAAATATTATGAAATATGATAAAACAAGAAAGTTATAATTTTATACGAAGTAATTGATTCAGCTCCAAGCGTAACATCAATAATTAATAAAATAAAATATCAAAAAAGTCTAAAATATATGGGAAAAATAAATGAATTTTTCAATGAATATTTAGAAATTTTAGATTATTATAAAAATTTAACGGGCATTAATTATGAAATAAGATATCAAAAAGAATTTAATAGTCAGCCTGAAATATCTAGCATTATTAAAAAGATTATTGAAAATAAAGAATATATCAGTTCAAGACTTGATCCAAAATATAATAAAATCAGAATTAGAATGTCTTGCCCAAAATGTGGATTAACTGATAAGAATAGTATTTTAAACAAATATGAAAATAATAAGATAATATTTAATTGCCCTATACATGGTGAGTATTATGCAGATTTAAACAAAGATACATCGATGCTAGAATACAATTCACCATATAGAAATTTAATTAGATGTATTTATTATACTTTAGTTAATAATAATCCTAATTACGATTATCAAATTATTAGAGTTACGGGAAGTGACTATGCAGGATTTTATCAAGAAGAAATGAGATATAAGCTTGCTTCCTATTTAGGTATCCAGCACATACGTTGTCAATGATATTTTATGCTCCACTTATATTAGATTGGTCTGGTGCAAAAATGTCTAAATCGTTATATGTTAAAGAAGGTGCTTATTCAGATATTCCTACTGCATTTATTAATTATAAATATTTAAAACAGGAATATGGATTAGATGGTTTAAAAAAATTATATAATATTGTTTCTAATTGGTTTGAAAATCCTTATATGCTTTTTAGGCATTATACAATTTATTATTTTATTAAGGAGTTTGAAGAAAATGAATAATGCAATTTTTATCAGTATTAATCCTATAGCATCAAATAAAATTGAAAAAGGAATAAAGACATATGAATTTAGAAATTATATTCCCAAAAAAGAGTTTAATAAACTTTATGTATATGTTACTACCCCCATTTGTGAATTAAAATATATAATGGAAATAACAAATATAATTAGCACCCCTCAAAAAATAGAAATTGAAGGAGATGGCAATGAACTTTTTAATGAAGGAAAAAAATCAAAATACGCATATAAAATTGATAAAGTTTATAAGATAACTCATCCTATAAAACTATCTACTTTAAGAGAGAAATTTAATTTCACTCCACCACAAAGTTATGCATATGAAACAAGATATCAAGAGCTATCTGCTTTTTTGGAAAGAAGTGACAAGAAATTAGTATGGAAAAGATAATAAATTTAGATATAAATGATCAAGCATTTAAAGCCATAAAAAATGGTATCAAAAAAGTAGAAATAAGAGTTACTACTAATAAAGAAAAGAAAGATTATGGTAATATTAATTCAGGAGATATAATTATTTTTTCAAATTCTAAAAATGAAAGATTAAGATGCAAAGTAATAGAAAACATATGGTATAAAAATGAAAAGGAATTATTAATGGTTGAAGGGACAAAATATACCTTATCATCTACTAAAGATTTCCAAACAGGTGTCAAATCGATTAATTCGTTTAAAAATTATACTCAAGGAATAAAAGAAAACGGCATATATGCAATTCACATTAAATCTATAGAAGTTAATAATTTTGATATGAAGTTAAAAAAAGAATATTATAATTCTGTCATCAAAGGAACTAAAAGAATAGAATTAAGATTAAATGACGAAAAAAGGCAAAAAATAAAAATAAATGATACAATAACATTTCATTTATTTGATGATTATAATAAATTTTTTACAGTTAAAGTTGTGGGATTGTCTTACTATAAATCAATACAAGATTTAATAAATGATTATAAAATAGAAAATTTAATTTCCAATAATATTACATCAGAAGAATTAACTAATATTTTTAATAGTATTTATAAATTAGAAGATCAAGAAAAGTATGGTATTTTAGGTATCAGTTTCGTTATTATTTAATTTTAAGATAAATTACAATTTGTTTTAATAGTTTATATGAATAAATTTACTAAATGTAAAATATGTAATATAATTATATTAGTTAGTAGTTATTACTACCTATTATTAAGTATGAGAAAAGTTATTCGACTTCTTCTCTATACGCTCCATTTTGATAATTACTCACACCTTTTGTGTGAGTTTTCTTTTGTTTATTTTTTGTCAAAATAAAAACGCACTTGTAAATTGACAAAATCAATTAAAGTGGTCATATTTTAATAATTTTTATCCTATTAATATTTATGTTCATTCTGAACTTTCCTCCAATCTCTTCTCTATATCCTCAATGCTTGGTAAAGTATTTTCTAAAAACTCAGGTATTTCAGATAATATTTTATATTCACTTACGCCAATAGGTTTATTTATGTCTTTTAAAGCTAGTTCTGCAGTTACTTTCTTTTTATCTTTGCAAAGTAATATTCCAAATGTTGGGTTATCATTTTCATCTTTAACATATTTATCGATAGCACTTAAATAAAAATTCAATTTGCCAGCATATTCTGGTCTAAACTCAGTTGTCTTTAATTCTATAACCACATAACTTCTAACTTTCAAATTATAAAACAATAAATCAATATAATAATCTTCATTTTCTATTTCTAAATGATATTGTCTTCCCACAAACGCAAATCCGTTACCTAGCTCTAATAATAACTTGGTGATATTAGCAGTTAATTCTCTTTCAATATCAAGTTCTTTAATATCTTTATCAGCAGTTATAAAATCAAAAATATAAGGATCTTTTAGTAATTCTTTTGCTTGTTCATTATTAGGTGTTGGTAAAGTTTCATCAAAATTAGTAGTTTTATTTTCTAAAAGAGCTTGTCTTTCATA
>CANPYA010000078.1 GCA_947587565.1 uncultured Bacilli bacterium
TATATCAGGAATATTTAAGGCATTATCTAAAGTTTCATCAATCATCTTAAGCATAAATTCAATAAATTCTGTAGAATTACCTTTATTATTACAATTAGCAATAGCTTTATAATATCCACTTTGATACTTATGAATTTGGGACTCTATTGGTAAATATTCAAATATTTCTTTCCAATTATAAAGCAATATATTTTGCCATAGGCGAGCCGTTCTTCCATTACCATCACTAAAAGGATGAATAAATACAAATTCATAATGAAATACACTTGATAATATTAATGGATGAACTTTATTTTTATTTTCTTTTAGCCAATCAAATAACTGATTCATTAAATCAGGAACAATTTCTGGCGGTGGACACATAAATATACATTTTTTACCATCAAAAACTCCTTCATTGCCTTTTCTAAATTCACCAGATTCCGAAACAGTTAAATACGTTATTACACCATGTATTTTTTTCAAATCTTTAATGCTATAGGGATTAACGACATTTATCATTTCATAAGCATTATAAGCATTTTTAACTTCTTGGATATCTTTTTGAGAACCCAAAACCATTTTGCCATCAATAACATCTCTGACTTGATCTCTAGTTAATTTATTATTTTCAATAGCTAATGATGAATGAATTGAATTTATTTTTGATTGCTTTCTTAAATATGGTCTTTTATTTAAATTTGAAAAATTATCTAACTTCGTTACTTTTTCAGAAATATCCGCAACTCGTTTTAACATTTCTGGTGTAATTTCAAATGGCGGTACATACTTTTCCATTAATAATCACCTCTAATATACTTAATATTATACTATAAACTAGCATATTAATCAATAAGACTTGCTCAAAACTTGCTCAAAACTTGCTCAAGATGTTATGGAATTTAATTAACTCTACTCCTTATTCCGTAAAAACTCTTACTTTATATCTTCTACCACCATATTGGTTTAAACTTGAGGTCGGAAATTTCGACCTCAAGTTATTTAAATCTTCCCGGTCAATAAAAATGAGAATCTTTTGGAAAATTTTTCTGAATTATTTCTAACCGCTTCATTAATTCTTTTTATTTCTACTCCATATATATTTTTTAACTCCATCATCTTTCTTTTTACTTACTGATTAATAGTCATAGTTCTATTTGCACATTTATAAAGTTAAATCTTAATTCATTTTAGGATTTATTAAATTTAATATAAGGTTCAAAAACGGAACCTTAGAATTTATAAAATATTTTTTTATTCTAAGGTCGAAATTTTCGACCTTAAATAATTTAACTATTTCAAAATATAAAAAACTACTACTAATTTAACTTAGCAATAGTTTTTAAAAAATCTTTACTCTTTAAATACAAACCAGTATAATCATCATAATAACTATTTAAAAAACGATTAATTTCTTCCACAATATCATCTTTAATAGCAATTTTATCAATACTTTTAATATCTACTAAATAATACATATTAATTATTTTAACAATACTTATCGGGACAATTCTTTCATCCCGGTAGCAATCCTTACAAATAAGGCCACCCTTTTCACTTGATAAAGCTACAATATCGGTCTTTTTCCCACAAGATATACAACTAGTTAAATTAAGACCAACTCCTAAATAATCTAAAAGTTTAACTTCTAAAATATTTGTAATAGCCATCGGATTTAACCCTTCATCTATCTTAATTAAGGCATTAATAAAGTCATTATATAAATTTGCATCAGTAGCATCCTTACTCACTTGTCCAATTAAATCACAAAGGTAAGATGCATAACTAATAAGTAAAATATCATTTTTAATATTCTTTAAAGGATTTATGATATCCACACTAGAAAGTAATGAAAGTTTATCTTTTTTATAATATATTTGAAACTTTCCATAAGTTATTTTTAATGTACTACTTCTAAGTTTACTCTTAATTCCCATGGCACCCTTACACATAACTCCGATTAAACCATATTCTTTTGTAAAAATATTAATAATTTTAGAAGTATCACCAAAGGGCGTTTCTTTAAGAATTATTCCTTCAACACTTTCTAACATACTACCACCTAAAACAATTATTTACATTTTTTATAATTTAAATAATCTTCTACTTTACCACTATTTTTAAACTTTTCCCAAGCTTCTTTTTTATTCATTTTATCACCTTCCTACTTATATAATGGGAAGGATTATTATTTTTTATTCATAATCAAAGAAACCAAGTTCTTTTAAATACTTTTCTTTATCTTTCCAATTTTCAATAACTTTAACATATAATTCTAGATATACGTGTTTACCAAGCATTTCTTCTAAGTCCACTCTAGCAAGAGAACCTACTTTCTTAAGCATTTCCCCACCTGAACCAATAATCATTTTCTTAATATTCGGTTTATCCACAATTATATCGACACTGATATTAACTAAATCTTTTTTACTTTCAATATTCGTACAATGACAAGTTATACTATGCGGTATTTCATCTTTGGTATTTTGGAGTAATTTCTCCCTAACGAGTTCTGCCGCCATAAAAGGAACGCTTGAGGAAGTTATCACATCATCTTCATAATATTTGATATCATCTTTTAAATATTTTTTAATAACCTCAATTAAATGAGCAACATTGTCATCTTCTTTCGCCGACACTGGTACAATCTCCGCAAAATCATAATCTTTATATTCATTTATCGCCATAATTAAAGTTTCTTTAGATACTTTATCAATTTTATTAATTACTAATATAACCGGTATTTGATTATTTAAAAGGTTATCCATTAAGAATTTATCCCCTTTACCAATACCCGATTCAATATCTACTACTAGTAAAACTAAATCGACATCTTTCGTTAAAGCATAGGCTTGTTTATTTAAAACTTTGCCTAATTTATTTAAAGGCTTAGAAATTCCGGGTGTATCAACAAAAATAATTTGGTAACCATCTTCATGATAAATTCCTTCGATGATATTTCTTGTTGTCCCAGAAACATTGGAGGTAATCGCTATTTTACGGTCGATAATACTATTAATTAAAGTACTTTTTCCTACATTTGGTCGACCAACTATACTTACAAAACCACTCTTCATTTTAAACTCCTAAAACAAATCGATGATAAGGCGCATAACTTCGGGTACAAAAATGATTAAATTAACAATTAAAGCTAAAACGGTCATTATTCCCGTTGCAGCTGATCCACAATCTTTTGCTACCTTAACGTATTCACTGTAATCCAAAGTTACTAAATCACAAACCGCTTCAATCGCTGTATTAATAAGTTCAACGACACTAATAAGGGCTAAACTGCCAAAAGAAATAACCCATTCTAGGAAACTGATATCAAAACTAATGCCTAAAATAATAACAAGGCAAGCACAAATGGCTACTAAAATAAAACTTGATTCATTATTAAGACAATAATTTAAACCTTGCATGGTATATTTACATTTGTTTAAGACATTTTTTACTAAACCAACTTCATGTTTTTCATTACTAAATTTCGCTAACTCTTCTTGTTTTTTCATCTTTATCTAACACTTCCTCTTGTTTTTTGAACATTACTTCTTCTTCTTCCTTTGTTTGATGGTCATACCCCAGTAAATGCAAAAGTCCATGAACTGTTAAGAACGCAAGTTCTCTTACCTCACTATGGCCATATAAAACAGCTTGTTCTTGCATTCTCGGAATACAAATATAAATTTCTCCCAAAAAACGCATATTATTATAACGCATATTAGGATTATCTTCAAATGCAAATGATATAACATCTGTAACTCGATCAATTCCCCGGTAATTTTTATTTATTTCTTGAATTTTTTCATTACTGACCAAGACAATACTAAAATTAGCATTCTCAACTTTTTCTAATTCCATTGTATCTTTAATAACTTTATCTAAAAACTGATAATCTTTATCATAACCATATTCATTAGTAATACTATAATCTATCATTTAAATATAACTCCCCAATAACCAAAAATATAAATGCCAAATAAAACTATTACGACAATCCATAAAATATTATAAAACATATCACTCTTAAAGATATCTGGTAAATGTCTATTAATCGCCGAAATACCGATATAAAGTAAATAACCAATGATACCACCGACAACATTAAGTAAGATGTCATCAATATCAAAGGAACGACCAACCTTTAGTTGCACAATTTCAATAACCATACTTGTTAGGAAAGTCGTAATCAAAACCGGCCAGATTTTTTTCGGATTAACATACTCCCCGATTAAATAACCAAAAGGTAAAAAGATAATAATATTACCTAAAACATTATAGTTAAACATCTTACTTCCTACTTTATAACGGAGAATTTCGGAGAATGGTGTTAAATTAACCCCACTCGCACTATTAAGTTCACTCATTAAAAGAATTTCAAACAATAACCAAATATAAATAATCGCAAAAAGATAACTTAATTCTTTATGGAGGCAAAATTTCTCTTTATGACTTTGCAAATAAAAGAATCTAATTAACGCAATGGCCGTGATAAAAACGGTTAACATCGGCCAAATATTATTCATTACTTTTTGGAACAGATTGGCTATCATTTAATACTTCCTCTCTTACAATAGATACTTCCCCAATGTTTTCTTTGGTTACTATAAATATCTCTAAATATATTGTACTATCATTTGCTTCTTTTTTCAAAACTTTTTTCACTAATATTTCTTCATTTTTATCTAATTGTAATTTTATCTTATCTTCGGCTAGTTGTAAAGCCTTATTATAAGCCTCATTTTCGGATAAAATATGATAAGCCATAACATACTCTTTTTCTTTAACTAAATTGATTTCAAAATCATTTAATTTATATAAATTAATCTCTTCTTCTTTTTTCTTATCAATCCGACTTCTTAAAAGCCGATATTTATTATCATTAAGTTTAACATTTAAATTATATCTAATTTTACCTGTATATTTAACATAACTTTCTTTAAAAGGTACTTCAACTTTAACTTTATACCAGACTTCGCCATAAACTTCCCCACTTGCACACACCGTATCTTTAACTTCTTCATTATGGGTAATACTGCCACTTAATATAACTTCACCTTTTAAAACATAATCATTGATTTCTTTTAAAGCGACACCTTTATAAATATTTAGACTACTTATTTTGGCATCGGTTTTGGCAATAATATTACAGTTAGGATATTCCTCTTCTTCTTTTGTCTTCGTTTTTTCCGTAACATTCACTATCATAATTAAACCATCATATTTAATTTCTAACCATTCTAAAGTATCTTTATTATTGTTTAGAATATCCCTTACGATTACTTCAATTTTTTGATGGGGTATTTTTAATGTTAAAGTTTTTAAATGATGTTTTTTTAATTCTTGTAAAACTAGTTTTTCCGTTTTGGGATTATTGGTTTTAACATCAATACGGAAGATCAGATTATTGACTAAAAATAAAAGAATAATACTAATAATTGAAGCCAAAGTAAAAACCACATATTTTTTTAAAATCTGTTTTACCTTTAAAATACCGGTTACTTCCGTAACTTCAGCATCTAAACTAATTAAATATTTTTTAATCCTGGCATAATCTTTTAAAGTTGTCTTAATTAAAAGATAATCTTGTTCTTTTCTATTATCATAAATCGTAATTCCTAAATCATTTAATTTAATTAAAGTATTATAATAACTTTTATTTTTTATTTTTACCCAAACAATTTTCTCTTTATTCATATTGGAACTCTACTTTCAAAATTTGGCCACTGATGAGTAATTCTTGTTTAGTCATTTGCTTTATTTTTAAATTATTTCCCGATATCGTTATCTTTTTATTTTCAAATGTTAACACTATCTCTGTTGCACTTAATTTATTTAATCTTTGATAATTAAAGACATGTAAAGTATTATCATAAATTGTTATGAAATTTTCTAAATCAAATAAAAAATTACTAAAATATTCTTTAAAATGTAAATTTTTCATCTCTATATTATATTTTAGTAATTAAAGATAAATGCTAAACTT
>CANPYA010000079.1 GCA_947587565.1 uncultured Bacilli bacterium
GAAATAATCATTGTAAGTCCTTCTTTAACATCATCACCCGTTAAAGATTCATCTTTTTCTTTTAAAATATTGGCTTTTCTAGCATAGTTATTTATAACTCTTGTTAAGGCTCTTCTTACACCTTCTTCATGCGTACCACCATCATGCGTATTAATATTATTAACAAATGAATAAATACTATCACTATAACCATTATTATACTGTAAAGCTACTTCAAAGATAATACCATCTTCTTCTCCTTCAAGATGAATAATATCATCATGAATTGGGGTTTTACTCGTATTTAAATATCTAACATATTCACTAATGCCACCTTCATAATGGAATGTTTCACCAGTATCATCTTTTTCATCCCGGTCATCTCTAATAGTTAATGATAATCCTTTATTTAAAAACGCTAATTCTCTTATTCTTACCTTTAAAGTTTCATAATCATAAATATCGGTATCAAAGATATCTGGATCAGGTTTAAATGATACAACTGTACCGGTTCTTTCCTTTTCACATTCGCCTATTTCGATTAGTTTTTGAGCAGTTTTACCACCATTTTCAAATTTAGCTTCATAAATTTTACCATCTTTATAAACTGTTACATTAACCCATTTAGATAAAGCATTAACAACAGAAGCACCAACACCATGTAAACCACCACTTACTTTGTAGCCGCCTCCACCGAATTTTCCACCAGCATGTAGCACTGTATAAACAGTTTCAACTGTGGAAATACCTGTTTTTGGATGAATACCAACTGGAATACCCCGACCATTATCTTTAACCGTAATAGAATTACCTTTATTAATAATTACTTCAATATGATTACAATAACCCGCTAAAGCTTCATCTATTGAGTTATCAACAATTTCCCATACTAAATGATGAAGTCCCTTAACATCAGTAGTTCCAATATACATACCAGGTCTTTTTCTAACAGCTTCAAGGCCTTCTAGTACTTGAATATCACTTTCATTATAATGTAAATTTTTTTCTTCTTCCATTTTTATACCTCCCTAATTGCATCATTTTTAACATTAAATTTCTTAGCATTTACTAATAATTTCTTATTAATACGACTTAATTCTGTTGTTGTAATAAATGTTTGAATATCATTATTTAAGAGTTTGACAATATTTTTAATCTTTTTATTATCTAAAGCACTAAATAAATCATCTAAAATTAAAATTGGATAATTACCCTTTTCTTCTTTAATTACCTCTAATTCAGCTAGTTTAAAGGCAAAAACAGCATTTTTTTGTTGGCCATTACTACCCCATTTACCTATTTCTTTACCATCAAGGATAAAAATTATATCATCGTGATGTACTCCGGATAAAGTCTTACCCATTACAACTTCCCGATAATACATTTTTTGATAATTCTTAAATATTTCCTCACTACTTTTATTTTTATAGTCCGAATTGTACTTAATAGTTAACTCACCATATTCAAATATTTCTTGATATTTTTTTGTAATTAAAGCATTTATCTTTTTAATAAAATCTAAACGATATTCATAAATCTTTAAACCATATTGAATTAATTTATTTGTTAAAATATCTAAATATTCTTGACTACGATTACCATTTACATAGGCCTCTCTTAAATAAAAGTTTCTTTGTTTCAATATTTTATTATAGTTATTCAAATAAATGATATAATCAGGTTTTAATTGACTAATTTCGATATTTAATAACTTTCTTCGACTTGATGGGGCTTCATTAAAGATAATTTGTTCTTCAGGTTGTAATAATACAATGTTAATTTTAGATATATAATCGGATAATCTTGAAACCAAATTATTATCAATTTTTACTTTTTTACCCTCTTTACTTATTATTACTTCATAATCATTGGTGGTATTTAATGTTACACTTCCTTCTACTTTAGTACTTACATTACCTGTTTTGATTAAATTATGATCATCATTGGTTCTAAATGACTTGGTTAAAGACAACACATAGATAGCTTCTACTAAATTGGTCTTTCCTACTCCATTTTCACCATATATAATATTTAAATTATCACTAAATTCTAAATTAAGATTCTCGTAATTACGAAAATTATGAAGTTTCAAAGTGTTAATTTTCATATTATGCCCTTCTTTTAATCATATTTTAATAAAACAGTATTTTAAGTACTCCCGTACCTATTAATAATTATAACATAAAAAATGGACTTTTTAAAGCAAATTTACACTTTTTCGCCATTTTAAAACATTATTTAATTTAAAAGAATTCAAAAGTAATTTTTCAAAACAATTTTTGGAAATATTTACTTCAAACTCTTGATTATTAATACACTTTATCACTAATTTATCAAATACCTCATGATAACTTACAATCTTATTTAAAACTAGTAAAATAGTCTCATCTTTTCTTAAAGAACTAAGTTGTAATAAGGTTATATCACTTGCCTCATCTAAAACAATTGGTACTTTATACTTAATATCTAAGATATTTTCAGCACTTTTCTTCCGACCAATTAAGGTACTACCATAAAAATTACAATTCAAATTTAAAACTGTTTTAATATTTTTGTTAATAACTCGGTAGTTTTCCACATCATAAATTATGGTTTGTTTATCTTTCTTTAAAATAGCTACCGTATCTTTCGTAATTAAATAATTTTCCATATTGCCTCCTGAAATTAGGCTCTACTATAACACATTTAATTCAAAAAAATTGTCGAATTATTTCCCGGGAAATATTTTTTCATCAAAAAATTGAACATTTTAGTCCAATTTTTCTCTTATTCTTGTCTTAGATACACCCAAAACATTTTCAACTACATCACTACTACAATCAACAATTCTTTCAATTAAATCAACTTCTAACCCCATTTCTTTTAAAGCTTTAATATAATCATATAAGTAATTAGGATTCTCAGGGTACCCAAAGAAATTATTTCTTTTTATTAACTTAATTACTTTACTAATTATCTCATTTGGGACATTATCAAAACTATAAACATAGATAAAACCACAGATAATCATTTGTATTAAAGCTTTATCCGAAAATATATCTGAATATTCTAGATTATTACTACTACGCATAACAACCTATATTTTAATAAGTTTTAACTGGTAATATTAATTCTAATAATGATTCATCTTGAACAGATTTAATTAAAATAGGTTTATCATCGCTATTTATTAGAAGTAAAATATTATCATCTTTAATAACTTTTAAAGCTTCAAGCATATATCTTGATGAGAATGATATTTCTAATTTTTCTTTATTACTGCATTCAATATTTAATTTTTCATCAGTTTTCCCGACTTCACTAGCACTTGATGATATAACCATAAGTTTATCTTCAATTAAAACTCTAACTATATTTTTATCTTTGCTTTGCGCAAGGATTGATGCTCTATGGACCGCATCATTGAAACTTCTTAAATCCAAATTGATCATATAAGCAAATTCTGAGGGAATAAAATGATTTGTATCTGGATAAGTTCCATTTAATAAATTAGTTTGAAATTGAATATTTTTATATTGAAATAATATTTTGTTACTAAAGATATGCATAATAACATCATCTTCACCGCTTAACATTTTTTCCAGTTCATTAATACTTTTACCTGGTATAACAATATTAACTGGTGTATTAACAATACTATCTAATTTAACATTCTTTTTCGCTAAACGATAGGAATCGGTCGCAATACACTCTAAACTATCACCAATTATTTTAAGGTTAATTCCTGTTAAAAGTGGTCTTACTTCTTGGGTAGATACCGCATAAGATGTTTCATTAATAATTTCTTTTAAAGTTTCTGCTTTTATTTTTATTGGTTCTTTTCCTTCTTCTAAAGAAATATGTGGATAATCATTAATATCATAACAATTTAAGTTATATTCATTGTAATCGGTATAGATCTTTATTTTATTATCTTCAGAAGCAAAGTTAATAATGTCACTAGGCATAGTTCTAATAATTTCTAGTATATACTTACTTTGAATTATCATACTTCCTACTTCTTCAATCTTTTTAATGTCTTTCTCAGGTATAGTTATTTTAATTGTTAATTCCGAATCACTAGCAGTTAAACTTAATCCTTCTTTTGTTAAATCAAACTTTATTCCATTTAGAATAGGAATAGTTGTTCTTAACCCAATCGCTCTTGAAACATTTGTAAGAGCCTCTAATAAAATATTCTTATCAATAACAAATTTCATATTATCTCCTTCTTTCCATTTTCGTTTTTATTATTAATAATTAAGATTATGTTTATTATATAGTTGAAAATGTTAATAACTTCTATTTATTTATTTTTTTGCCTTATTTTTAAGGTGTTAATAACTTCTATTTTTTCCACATTGTTACAACTTCGATTTAATTTCTTTTAACAGGTTATCTAATGTTGTATTATTTTGCAGTTCATTTTTAATTTTTTCACAACTAGCAATGACTGTGGAATGGTCTCTTGCTCCAAATTCAAAGCCGATTTTAACGAGGTTTTCTTCCGTTTCGGTCCTACATAAGTACATTGCAATATGCCTTGGTCTAGTGATGTTATTACTCCGCTTCTTCCCTTTTAAATCTTCAACTGTTATATGGAAATAATCAGCGACCACTTTTTGAATATGGGGAATGGTGTTTTCTTGGAAGATATTGTTATTTATGGTATCTTTTAAAGCCTCAATGGCAAAATCTAGATCAATATACTCTGGTGTCATCATGGCGGTATAAGCAAGAAGTCTATTAATTGTTCCTTCAATATGTCTTACATCATTTGGGCAACCATTGGCAATATATTCAATAACATCCCGGTTAACTCGGTCTTTTATAATCGTATTTTGTAGTTTTTGTTTAATTATTTCACATCTAAGTTCAAAATCCGGTGGATAAATATCCACAGGTAAGCCCCATTTAAACCGACTTCTTAGTCTTTCTTCAATTTTCTTTAAATCATCAGGACTTCGGTCACTCGAAATAATTATTTGTTTATTTGCTTGATTTAAAGTTTCAAAAGTATAGAAGAATTCTTGTTGAGTAAGTTCCGCACCGACTAGAAATTGAATATCATCGATTATTAAGACATCGACATTTCGATATTTATTTTTAAATTTATTCGCGTATTCAATGGTTTCATTACCCTTTTCTAACTTAGATATAACTGCATATTCATCGCGAAAATCATTACTTGTCGTATATAAAACCTTTTTATCCGAGTGTTCGGTTATATAATTACCTATTGCATGCATTAAATGGGTTTTGCCAATCCCACTTCTTCCATAGATAAATAAAGGATTACGAATAGTTCCTGGTGACTGAGCCACATTCATCGCCGAGATAAAAGCTAACCGGTTGGATTCGCCAACAACATAATTATCAAAATTTAAGTTCGGTTTTAAATTTGTTTCCCAATGTTCTTCTGATTTTTTTTCTTTTGGCACCTCTTCTTTATTAGATGGATTACTACTTTCAATACTCGTAGCCATTTCATCTAACTCAGTTTGAGTATAAAATTCAAATTTATAATTTTTATTTGTTAGTTCAAATATTTTATCTTCAATAATATCTATATAAGTTACCCCTAAAACTTGTTTATGTGGTTGTAAAGGTACTTTAATCACAATTTTATCTTCATCCATAGATATTAGTTCTAGATCGTTGAACCAAACTGAATAAGTACTAGAACTTACTTCATCTTGAATAAGTTTTAGAAACTCTTGAAAAATTTCTTGTGTTTTCAATACCTCACCCCACAATCATATACATATCCCAAATTCATTTTAACATTAAATCATTTTTCAATACAAGAGAAAACTTACAATTATTTTTTTCTAACAAAGTTTTCCACATAATTAACCTTGGTAATAACTATAATAAACAAAGTTATTAACATTTTCAACAAATTTTAATTAACTTTTTAACATTTTT
>CANPYA010000080.1 GCA_947587565.1 uncultured Bacilli bacterium
GAAACTGAAAAACGTCACTATGCTCACGTAGACTGTCCAGGCCATGCCGATTATGTTAAAAACATGATTACCGGTGCCGCTCAAATGGATGGTGCTATCCTTGTTGTTTCTGCTGCTGATGGTCCAATGCCACAAACTAGAGAACATATCTTATTATCTCGTCAAGTTGGTGTGCCTAAGATCGTTGTTTACATGAATAAATGTGATCAAGTTGATGATCCAGAATTATTAGACTTAGTAGAAATGGAAATCAGAGAATTATTAGGAGAATATGGATTTGATTCTGATTGCCCTATCATTCGTGGTAGTGCTCTTAAGGCTCTTGAAGGTGATGAAGCTGCTGCTCAATCAATTCGTAATTTAATGGCTGCTGTTGATTCATACATTGATGCTCCAGTAAGAGATACTGATAAACCATTCTTAATGAGTATCGAAGACGTATTTACTATTTCAGGACGTGGTACTGTTGTTACAGGACGTGTTGAAAGAGGTAGATTAAATCTTAACGACGAAGTTGAAATTGTTGGTCTAAGACCTACTCAAAAATCAGTTGTTACCGGAATTGAAATGTTCCGTAAATCACTTGACTATGCTCAAGCTGGTGATAACGCTGGTGTATTACTTCGTGGTATTGCACGTGAAGACGTTGAAAGAGGACAAGTTCTAGCTAAACCTGGAAGTGTTACTCCTCATACTAAGTTTAAAGCAAGTGTTTATGTTCTTTCTAAAGAAGAAGGTGGAAGACATACTCCATTCTTCTCAAATTATCGTCCACAATTCTATTTCAGAACTACAGATGTAACTGGTGTTATCGAGTTACCTCAAGGTGTTGAAATGGTTATGCCTGGTGATAATGTTGACATGACAGTTGAATTAATTGCGCCAGTAGCACTTGAAAATGGTACTCAATTCTCAATTCGTGAAGGTGGCCGTACTGTTGGTGCTGGTGTTGTATCAGAAATTGTTAAATAGTAATATTTAAGAAATTTAAAACAAGAATGACTTTGGTTGTTCTTGTTTTTATATGCAAAAAAGCCTTTATGGCTTTTTAATATGTTTTTTCCGAATAATCGTGAGAATAATTTATTCTTTCAAAAAATTCAACATAATCTAAATAAATCATTCTAATTAAATACCAATTACCATTAGTAGGATCACTCATTATTAAATGGTCTCTTCCAGCTTCTTCAATAATACCGGTATAAATTTTATTTTGCCATTCACTACTATCAGGATAGGAAACATAAGCATTAACTCTTTTACCTTTATTAAGCCTTAAAATATTTTCAATATAACTTTGTTCCATTGGCATTAGGCTAGAAGAAGAAATATTACCAGGAGGACTAGTAGGAATAGACCCTATTGGAGTTTGATTAGTCGGAAAAGTAGGATTTTGATAATAATTACCGTTCAAATTTATTCACCTCGTTAAATTATATGTTTTAAAAGCTAATTATTGCTTAATAAATAGGGAAGTGTTAAAATATAGCCTTAAGAGGTGTTTGGAGATGGATTTTCAAAAAATATATAATTATAATGCTTTTAGTATTAAATCTTTATGGAATTATGTTATTTATGTCTTAGAGAATAGTGAAGGTATATTTTATACTTTTTGGAAGGTTTATTATGATTTATTCTATAGTGTAGTAGGTAATCCAGATGTTTATATGAAACTTACTCCAGCCGAAATTAAAAATTATTATGCTTTATTACTTGCTTGCCGAGTTATTTGCTTTGATGATGATGAATCTAAAATTTGTGAATTTTATAAAAATGAATTAGCTAAAAAATATATGACATATAAATCATTTGACGATATTAGTAATAAAAGACAATAAGTTCTTGCAACAATGTCTTTTTTTCGTTATAATATCCTTAGGTTGATAGAATGAAAAGGGATAATAAATTAACTAATGATGATACTAAAAAAATAATTGTTATTGGTGTTTCTTTTGTTTTAGGAACATTTCTTTTAGCGTTATGTTATAATTTATTTTTCTTACCCAATAATTTAGTTGTTGGGGGTATGAGTGGTTTAGGTATCATTTTTGAAGATTTAACTGGTTTTAAAGCGGAATACTTTATTTATCTATCATCTTTTATTTTACTTATTATAAATTATATTTTTTTAGGTAAAGAAGAAACTAAAAGAGTTTTAATTGGAACCTTTTTATATCCTTTGTTTATTACTTTTACGGCTCCTTTAGCCAAGTTTCTTTTACAATATTTAGTCTTTGAACAAATATTAGTAACAGTTATTTTAGCGGGTATTTTAAATGGTATTAGTAATGGTTTAATTTATAAATTTGGTTATTCTACTGGTGGTAGTGATGTTTTAGTAAGGCTCGAGTGCAAATACTTACATTTTAGTGAAGGGCAAAGTAATTTAATAACCAATACGATTATTATTTTAGCGAGTGCTTTTGTTTTTGGGGTTGATTTAGCAGTTTATGCCATTATTATTAATGTGATTAGTTCAACCCTTGTTGATAAGATTTCTATTGGTATTTCAGATGCCAAGAAATTTATGATTTATACTAGAGAAAGTGGTAAAGTTAAAGATTTAATCGGGGATTTTAAAACCGGTTATACGATATTTCCTACGGTGGGAGGCTATTCGCATATTAAGGGTGCTATGATTATGTGTGTTATTCGTAATCGGGATGTAAACCTCTTTAAAACGAAGATTTTAGAGGTCGATCCCCAAGCATTTTTTGTTATTAGTGATTGCTATGAAGTTCAAGGCGGTGTCAAGAGGTCAAATTTACCATTTATATAATGACCTTTTTTTGATATAATTAAATAGGAGTATAGTTATGAAGTTTATTGAAGTTAAAAATGTTAATAAAACCTATTCTACTGGTGTTACTGCTTTAGCGGATTTATCAGTAGAAATTGATAAAGGGGAATTTGTCTTTGTTATTGGACATACCGCTTCCGGAAAAAGTACCCTTATTAAAATGTTATATCGGGAAGAAAAACCAACCAAAGGTAGTGTAATTGTTGGCGGTGTTAATGTGGCTAAACTTAGAAATGGTCGCGTTTATAAATTAAGAAGAAAGATTGGGGTAGTATTCCAAGATTTCAAATTATTACCTAAATTAACAGTTTATGAAAATGTGGCTTTTGCTTTAGAATGTTTAGGTCTTAAATCTAGTGA
This sequence comes from uncultured Bacilli bacterium, assembly GCA_947587565.1. Classification (GTDB taxonomy): domain Bacteria; phylum Bacillota_I; class Bacilli_A; order RF39; family UBA660; genus SIG200. The sequence goes on from CANPYA010000080.1 coordinate 3,161, forward strand.
AATTCGTCCTAAAGTTATTAAGGCCATTGAAAGAGTTGGGTTAAAAGAAAAACTAAGAAGTTTTCCCCATCAATTATCAGGTGGTGAACAACAAAGAGTATGTATCGCAAGAGCCATAGTAAATGAACCTAAATTACTTATTTGTGATGAACCAACTGGAAATTTAGACCCCGATACTAGTAAAGAAATTATGAAAGTAATTGATAATATTAATAAAGAGTTAAAAACTACGGTTATTATGGCTACTCATGATAAAGAGATAGTTAATAGAATGAAAAAAAGAGTTCTTTTAATTGAACATGGGGTTTTAACTGGTGATTATTTGAAAGGAAGTTATAAGTCTCATGAAGGCATTTAGAATTGTAGGAAGAAGCATTAGAGATGCTTTTAAAAGTGTTTTTCGTAATTTTAGTTTAAGTATGGCTTCCATTTTATGTGCCACGATTACTTTAATGGTCGTATCTTTATCTTTGATTATTGCTGGTAATATTAATAATGCAACCGATATTTTAGAAAAAGAATTAACCATTGTCGTTTATCTAGATGAGCATGCGACTAAAGAAGATGCTAGTACTTTAGAGAATAAAATTAAAGAATTAGATGGTGTATCAGACGTCACATATAAAAGTAAAGAAGAATGGAAAAGTGAAATGAGTGAATATAATTCCTCAATAGGTAATGTATTTGAAACTTATGATGAAAACCCTTTACTTGATTCTTATGTGGTTAAAGTAGATGATGCCAATGACTTAGAAAAAGTGGCTTTACTTATTAAAGATATGGATAAAGTTGATAGTGCTAATTATGGCGAAGGCATAGTTAATACCATTATTGATGTCTTTGATATCGTGGAAAAAACGACTTTAGTTATTGTTATTGCTTTAATATTTGTAACCGCGTTCTTAATAACTAATACGATTAAATTAACGATTTATTCGAGAAGAAATGAAATTGAAATTATGCGTTTAGTTGGTAGTAGTAATACAGCGATTAAATTGCCATTTGTCTTTGAAGGATTTATCATTGGTTTACTTGGTTCATTAATACCGGTAATTATTAGTATATATGGTTATATTATTGCTTATGAAACTTTAGGTGGTCATGTAATTACGGAATTAATTACTTTAATAAATCCATATAACTTTATTTTCTATATTGCTTTAATTATTGTTGGTCTTGGTTCTTTAATTGGTATGTTTGGTAGTTTAATGGCTGTTAGAAAGTATTTGAAGATATGATGAAAAGGAATCGATTTTATATTATAATGGCATTTATCTTAGTAGCGTTTTTTCTAATTTGTATCGCCAATAATGAACTAGCCTATGCCGCGATTAAAAAAGGTGATACTTTAGGTGGTTTAAAAAAACAAAGAGATGCTTTAATTGCGGAGCAAAAGAAACAAAATGCTCAAAAAGCTCGAACTAAAGCCGAGATTGAAGCGAGTAAAACAAAGAAATTGCAAGCCGAAAATGAATTATTTCAAACTAAAGAAGATATTCAAAAATTAGAAGAAAATATCGCCGCTACTAATGTGCAAATTACTAGTGAAAAAGAGAAAACTAATGATTTATTAAGACTATATCAACAATTGCAATCAGAAAATGTTTATCTTTCTTATATAACTGGGGCATCATCTATGACCGATTTAATTATGCGAATGGATGCGATTAATCAATTTGCGGATTATAACGAAAGAGAACTTAATAAATTAGAAATGCTTCAAGAAAGTAATAATAGTTTAAATAAGGAACTAGAAAAATATCAAACTAAATTAGATAGTCAAATTAAAAGTTATGCGGATAGTATAGTGGTTTTAAATGATAACTTAGAAGAACTTGAAGAAGGGGAAGTGACTATTGCACAAGAAATTGCTTCCATAAAAGAATTAATTAAATATTATGAGAGTATACCTTGTCGTGATGATCAAGATTTAATTGAATGTGTGGAAATTGCTAATAATACAGGATGGTTAAAACCAGTTACAAAGGGAAGAATTACGAGTGGTTTTGGTGGTCGAAATCGCCCGACTCCTACTGCTAGTTCAAATCATAAAGGAATAGATATTGGGGTATCTGAAGGAACACCTGTTTATCCAACCGCTGCTGGTCAAGTTGCAGCCATAGTACGAAAATCATCTTGTGGTGGTAATATGTTATATATTTGGACAAATGTTAATGGCAAACCTTATACTTATGTATATATGCATTTAAAATCTATTGAAGTTAGTGTAGGAGAGAAAGTTGCAGTTACAGATATTGTAGCTTATAGTGGTGGTCGTTTTTATGGCTATGATCGTTGTACAACGGGGCCACACTTACACTATGGTTTATCAGAAGGACATCATTTTGGGGCACCAGGTGATTTAGCTTTATCTAAATTTAATGCTTATGTTATAGAACCGCCAGGATATCCTAAAGTTGGTGGGTATTTCTCTGGAAGATCATAAGGAAATAAAGAATGGTAACTAATATATAAAGTTATCATTTTTTTTATTTTGTTATGCTGTGTATTAGATTTGGGGTGATGGAGAAAAATTATAGTCGGAATAAATATCATATATGTTAATTGGAAAAT
>CANPYA010000081.1 GCA_947587565.1 uncultured Bacilli bacterium
TATAATAGTCAAAGATATAAGAATCTAAGACAATAATAACATCTTTTCTATTTAACTTAAATAATTCTTTTAAATTATCATATGTTTTAATATTGATGGCTCCGATACTTTCTAGATAACTTTTTAAATGGCTATTATTTTGAACATAGACTTCTTCGCCTTGAAGGCCATATACTGAATTAATTACTTTTGGACTTTTTTTATTAATAATAATCGCTAAACTACCATTGATACCTTCTTTTAACTCGGTATAATTATTATTTAAATTGGTATTAAAATCAAAATAAATATCTACTTTATCTTTATTTAAAGATTTATTTAATTTATCAATATTATTATATTTTTTAATATTAAAGTAAACATCGGAAAATTCACTAAATTCTTGTAAGTATTCAGATACTATACCACCATAATTACCACTCATAATAACTTCATATGGCGAATTATTAACGAATCCATAGTTATAGTTAACACTTAACATATCGGTAATTTCACTATCAGTTATACCTAAAGAACTTTTAAATATGGTAAATTCTTCATCTTTAATCTTACTATTAATATTCTCTTCCCATTTATTAAAATATTTAATTAAAATATTACTTAAATTATCATTAACCCCATTTAAAGTATAATAATTTTTAATATCACTTAAATGATAAACTATCTCTAAATTATTTTCTAGAATCTTATCTAAATATTCCATTCTTGGTAAAATAATATAATTAATCGTAGTACCAATACCTGCAAATAATTCATCTATCGTATCATAACCATTATAATTAATATTTTCATCTTTTAAATAATTTTTAACTAATTCTAAATCACTATTTAATAAACCGACAGTTAAACCATCTAAATCTTCAATGGTATTAAAAGTACCATTTTCTTTACTTAATAAAACATAATGATCTGTATAAAAAACTTTGGTATTATCATTTATATTCTTACTTTTATTTAAATTAATTCCACTAGGTGTATCACTACTAGCAAAGGTAATAATATTTAAATTAAGACCATATTCTTCACTAAAATTATCTAAAAAATCATAGAATACCCCATGGCCATCTTTACTAAAAATATTTTCATCTTTTAAGACATAAACATTTTGTAAAGCATTAAAATTGGAATTAATCCAAGTTCTTTCGGCACTCGTTAATTTATTCTCATCCATTAAATAACGATAGGCAAAAAAAGCGCCGGTTAAAATAAGGATTAACGCAATCAGTCCCGATATATAAATCTTCTTCTTTTTCATTATTCTTCTTTACTCTCTTCTTCTTTAATATTGTAATTACTCCAAGTAATACTTTCTTCACTATTACTATTATGAGCCCCCATTAAAGTGTATTTAGTATCACTTATCGTATATTGTAAATCATACACTCCAAGTTCCTCATCACTAAATTTTTCTAAAGTACTATTTGCTATTTCTTTGGCTTTTTCCATATCGGTATCTACTTCATAAGTAATAATAAAATAAACAACTTTACCTTGTAAAGTTACACTTGCTTTACTAACTTTTTCGGTACTTTCTAAAGTATTTTTTAAATCTTTAAGTAAATCATCTTTTAAAGGAACTTTTTCCGTTATATCTAAACGATGTCCATAAGGACTTTCACTAGAGCCATAAAAGAATGTTAAAGATACGACAATAACTATGATTAAACAAACAAGAATGATGGCTCCTAAAACAAATAAGATTTTATTTTCATTCCAAACTTTTTTTAATTTACTCATTTATTCACACCTCTTTGGTTACTTAAATATTATACTATATTATAAATTTTATGGCAAACTGTAACCATACTTGTCTAATTGTGTAAAATTTACATTTCAAAGACTATATTTCTTCTAAATCATTATTAGATAAACTTTTTTTATTCCTATATAAAAATGTTATTTACTATTGAAATTTATATCAAGTGAGTTATAATTAAGTCAATACTCATATTTGAAAACATTAAATTTATATAGAATAGGAAGTGACTAAAATGACAAATCAAATGTCAACAGAAACAAAACACAAAAAATTGATAGAAACACATAGCAATAATATTACAATATCAGATATGAATTTAGCAAATAAATATACTCATTTTGAAGAATCTAAATTGGATGAAAGTAAAACATTATTATATGAAATAAATACTTCTCCAACACATTATAAAAGATTTACAAGAGGTCAAATAATAAGAGTTAAATTTGGAGTAAATATTGGAAGTGAGTTTTCAGGTGACCATTATGCAATTGTTATTTCAAAACAAGATACAATGATTAATCCTGTTATTCATGTTATTCCATTAACTTCAAAAAAAGCAAAATATAATTTAAATTTAGGTGACTTATTATATAATGAAGAAGAAATAAATAAATTAAAAAATCTATTAATAAATGAAACAAATAACAAAAAAATTAGAGAAATTAATAATTGCATTAAATATTATTCTAATCGAAAAGGCAAAAAAACTTATGCATGCATTAAGCATTTAAAAACAATAAGTAAATTATCTGTTTGTAAACTTATAAATGAATACGATTATTTATATAATTTAAAAATTTCTAGTGATAAATTAAAATTAATTGATGAAGAAATTATAAAAGAATATACTTTATAGTATAGAAAAATACATATTTTATGATGCATATTTTATGCTTGACTAGCATAAAATAATATTGTAGAATATAGATACAAGAGCAGAAATGCTTTTTAAAGTATTGTATAAGACTATGCAATACAATGACAAGTGTCGTTAGACATTCTACAAAGGTTGGCCAAGTGCTAACCTTTTAAATTGCATATAAAAACCCGTTGGTTACGGGATTATAAACTAAATGGTGTCCCCGAAGGGATTCGAACCCTCGGCCTCACGCGTCGGAGGCGTGCGCTCTATCCAGCTGAGCTACAAGGACAACCTTATTATATCACATTTCATCACTAATTACTGCATTAATTTTGATATCATACTTATCTTTTGTAAAATTTTCAATTAAACATTCTTTATAACATAACCCAATACTATAAATATTATGTTTAGAATAAAACTTATCATAGTAACCTTTGCCATAACCAATGCGGTAATTATCTTTAGAAAAACAAATACCTGGAGTTATCGAAATAGTATCTTTAAAATCAGTAACTTTTATATTCGTAGTGGGTTCTAAAATATAATAAGTACCTATTTTTAAATCATTAAGACTATTAATATAATAAAAATTCATGGTATTATTTTCTATTTTAGGTACAGCAACTTTTTTATTCTTCAAAAAATATGCAATTAATTTTTTAGTATCTACTTCACTATTAATTGATACATAAATTAAAATAGTTTTAGCATTTTTAACATACACATTATTAATAACCTTATTAAATATAATATTATCTTTCTCTTCTTTATTAATAATATTATTTCTAATTTCTAAATATTTTTTTCTTAATTCATTTTTCATAATTAAATTATAACACCTATCAAAAGAAAAAGAAGCAATTTGCTTCCTAAAATAATCTAATTATATCATTGATTGTTACATAAATAATTAATAACATTAAAAGTATAAAACCAATCGTATGACACATATTCTCAAATTTTTGATTAACGGGACTACCTTTAATTTTTTCAATCGCTAAGAATAAAATTCTTCCACCATCAAAGGCTGGGAATGGAATAATATTAATTACGCCAACATTAATGGAAAGATAGGCGACTAGATAAACTACTTGCATTAAACCATATTTAACACTTTCATCGACTACGGTATAAATACCAACTGGACCTGATAAAGCATCAATTGAAATCTTACCAGTAAATAAACCTCCTAAAGTTAACCACATTGATGCCACTACCGCATAGAACTTGCCAAAGGCAAATTTAATTTTATTAAATAAACCATGAGTTTCTTCTTGACTAACACTAAAACCAAATTTAGTATCATTTTCATCTTTAACTTCTTTTGGCGTTATTTTATAATCTTCTACTTCCCCATTTTCATGTTTAATAGTAAATTCATAATAATCTTTATCATTTTTAAAATACAATAGTATTTGTGCTTCATCCCAAGTACTAATATGATTATTGTTAATAGCGATTATTTTATCACCCTTAACAATACCAGCTTCCGCCATTGGGTAGCCTTCTAAAACCGTATCTATTTTTGGTGATAATTCTGTTGATCCCCAAATTAACCCAAATAAGAATAATAAGACTAAAGCCATTAAGAAGTTATTGAAAACTCCCGCGGCCATTACAATTATTCTTTGCCAAATCGGTTTATTACATAAACATTTCTCTTTAGGAACACTATCATCATCTTCATAAACTTCACCAGCCATGGAAACAAATCCGCCGATAGGAAGTGCCCTTATATTATAAGTTATTCCATCTTTTTTTCCTTTTTTAGAAAATATTACGGGTCCCATTCCAATGGAAAATTCATGAATATAAACCCCAAATTTTTTAGCCCAAAAGAAATGACCAAATTCATGAACTAAAACGATAAGACCTAAAATAAAGATAAATAATATTACTGTTAAAATCCACATAAAGCATCACCTTTCTATAAAAACCATATTACTACAACATAAAATATTATAACAAATGATAAACTATCAATCCGGTCTAAAATCCCACCGTGTCCGGGAATAAAATTGGAAAAATCTTTAATTTCATTTTCTCTTTTGACTTTACTATAGAATAAATCTCCTAACTGCCCAATCATCGATAATAATAAAGTAATGAAAACAATTTTAAAATTAATTGGGTTAATTAAATTATGATAGAAAATCAAAGAAATTGTGGAACCTCCAATTAAACCAGCAACTGTGCCTTCCCATGATTTATTCGGACTTATCTTTGGCTTTAATTTATTCTTACCTACTAAACTACCAATTAAATAAGCAAACATATCCGTAAATATTGTAACTGCTAATAAATATAGTAACAAATAAATATTAATATTCCGCATAACTATTAAAAGATTAAATGTAAAACCAATTAAATAAATAAATCCTAATAAATAAAAAGCATCAGTTGTTAAATACTCTTCTTTATTATATAACACAGTTGGCAATAATATTAATATAAGTGGTACTAAAACTTTCGAAAAACTAACGGCATAATCAAAAGTAAATTTCCCATAACTACCAAAAACTAAATAAAGTAAAGCCACTAAACCACAAATACTGGCGACAAGAGGTATTGGTTTATGACTTTTTTTTAAATCCAATACTTCTTTATAAGCTAAAACACTTAACACTCCTGCTGCCGCCGCAAATAAATAACCCCCATAATATATAACTGGTACTAAAATTATAAGCATCACAATTATACTTATAATTCTCACCTTTAGATCCTTCATTTAAACTTCCTCCATACAATTATATTCTATAATAAAGTATACTATTATTTCCATTTCAAGTAAAGAAAAAGTGTAGAATTTCTACACCAATGTTTCAATATCTAGTCTTTCTAGTGAATCTAATTCACTTTCTAAAATATCTTTATATTTTCTTTTATAATCTCGAACTTGTCGTTGTAATTTAGTTGCTTCGGTTTCAACTTTTTCCGCTCTTATTAAGGCATTATTAACTATTCTAGAGGCATTTCTCTT
>CANPYA010000082.1 GCA_947587565.1 uncultured Bacilli bacterium
AAGTATATTTCAAAACTTTTTTCATAAAAAAGACAAATAAGTAAAAAATTTTACCTATTTGTCAACAGTCTGAAAGATATTTCTTATAATAAATTAAGAAGTATCTTTTTTTTAAAATTCAAAATGTGTTTCAATGAAATGTTGAAATCTCTCCGAATGAAAATTTAAAATTTATCCGAATGGTTTGCCAAAATCTCTCCGATTAATATTGACAAATCTGTCCGATTACGTTAAACTATAATTGTAAAGTTAGGTGATATTATGGAAATAAATAATTATAAAAAAAGAATTATGGATGATAAGATTAACGAATATTTAAAGTTATTCGGGGCAATATGTATTGAAGGACCAAAGTATTGTGGTAAAACTTGGGCTGGTAGATATCACGCTAATAGTGAAACTTTATTACATTCAACAACTGGGGAATCTTCTAATCAAGTTGAACTCGCAAAAATATCACCAAAGATTATCTTAGAAGGCGAAAAGCCAAAATTAATTGATGAATGGCAAGAAGCGACAAATTTATGGGATGAAATTAGAACCGATGTTGATAAAAGTGGTTTAAAAGGACAATATATTTTAACCGGTTCATCTACTCCTAATAGAAAGGGTATTTCACATAGTGGGGCCGGAAGATTTGGTAAAATTCATCTTCGAACAATGTCCTTATATGAATCAGGAGATTCTAGTGGTTTAGTTTCGCTAAAAGACATCTGTGAAGGAAAAGATATATCAGTTTTAACAGGAGATGTTGATTTACGCAAACTAATTTATTTAGTTATAAGAGGTGGCTTTCCTGGTTATATAAATTATACTTCGGAAGAGGCTAAAAAGGCGGTTAAAGAATATATTGATTTAATAATTGATGATGATTTATATCGTTTAGATGGTGTTAATAGAGATAAACATAAAGTAAAATTATTACTTAAATCTTTAGCAAGAAATGAAAGTACAACGGTAACAAATAAAACATTAATTAATGATATTAAAGAAACTGATAATGCCGATATTGATAAAGATACTTTAGCCAGTTATATAAATGCTTTAGATAAATTATTTTTATTAGATAATGATGAACCATTTAGTACCAATATTCGTTCTTCGATAAGAGTAAAACAAAATGAAAAAAGACATTTTGCAGACCCATCTATTGCTTGTGCCTTATTAAATGTTACGGAAGAAAAATTATTAAATGACTTAGAAACATTTGGATTTTTATTTGAAGCAATGGTGGAAAGAGATTTAAAAATATATGCTAATTCTTTTGATGCTAAAAGCTTTCATTATCAAGATTATCAAAATAGAGAAGTTGACCATGTGATTGAACTAGAAAATGGTAATTGGTGTTGTTTTGAAATTAAACTAGGTGCAAATGAAATTGAAAATGCAGCGAAGAATTTAATTCAGTTAAAAAATTCTATCAAAGAAGAAAAAGGCAAAGAACCGGCAGTATTATGTGTCATATGTGGTTTATCTAATGCGGCTTATAAAAGACCTGATGGGGTTTATGTTGTACCTATAACGGCTTTAAAAAATTAATAATTACTTAAGAGAAAGAATTTATAAAAAATTTTCTTTCTTTTTTTCTACCTTATTTATGATTTATATGTTAAAATATTATTGCATGGAATTAAAGAAGTATTAAGAGGTGTGTTTATGGCAAAAGTTATTTCATTAGTTAATCAAAAGGGTGGGGTTGGTAAAACAACAACAAGTATTAATTTAGCAGCAGCTTTAGGTAAAGAAGATAAAAAAGTATTATTAATAGATTTAGACCCTCAAAGTAATGCCACAACCGGATTAGGTTTAAATTCTAATGATTTTGAACACGATATTTATGAGGTAATTATTGGCAGTTGTGATATTGAAGAAGCAATAATTAAAACCAAGTTTGATAATTTAGCTATTATTCCTGCCACTATAAATTTAGCGGGTATAGATGTTGAATTTGTTAAAAGAATGCTTGAAGATAAGAATTTTCATCAAAATGAACAACTAAAAAATGCCATTAATAAAATTCGCGATATATTTGATTTTATCATTATAGATTGTCAACCATCTTTAGGTCTTGGGACAATGAATGCTTTAGTAGCAAGTGATTCGGTTATAATTCCCGTCCAATGTGAATTCTTTGCTCTTGATGGAATTGCTCAATTATTAAATTCCGTTATTATGGTTCAATCTAGTATGAATCCAAAACTTCGTATTGAAGGTGTCTTATTAACTATGTTAGATGGCAGAACTAACATTGGCTTAGAAGTTATTGAAGAAATTCGTAAATATTTTGGAAATAAAGTATTTAATACCATTATTCCAAGACTAGTTAGATTAGTTGAAGCCCCATCTCATGGAAAACCAATTAATGAATATGATCCAACCAGTCGTGCTACTGAAGCCTATCACAATTTAGCAAAGGAAGTGATTGAAAGAAATGGAGACTAAAAAGAAGGCCTTAGGTAAAGGATTAGAACAATTATTTACTAATAATAATGTCATTGATTTTGATAATTTTGAAAAAGAAATTGTTAAAGAAAACAAAAATGATGTTGTAATGCTTAAATTAGATGAAATAAGAAGTAATCCTTACCAACCAAGAAAAACATTCAATGAAGAAAGTTTAAAGGAACTAGCAACATCCATTAAAGAATATGGTGTTGTCCAACCAGTTATTGTTAAGAAAAGTATTAAAGGTTATGAACTTATTGCGGGTGAACGTCGTTGCAAAGCATCAAGATTAGCTGGTTTAGAAGAAATTCCCGCCATTGTCAAAGATTTTACCGATCAAGAAATGATGGAGATTGCTTTAATTGAAAATATTCAAAGAGAAGATTTAAACCCAATAGATGAAGCTAAAAGTATCTTTAATATTATTAATTTAAGAGGACTTACGCAAGAAGAATTTGCAACTAAATTTGGTAAAAGTAGAAGTTATATAACCAATCTTTTAGGGCTTTTAAAATTACCAGAAAATATTCAAAAGATGGTTATTGATAAAGAGTTATCAGCTAGTCATGCAAGAGTACTAAGTAAACTAGATAATCCTGATCAAATTAATTCTTTAGCCAAAAAAATTCTTAAAGAAAACTTAAATGTTCGAGAAATTGAAGCTTTAGTTAATAAAGATGATGTAACTAAAAGAAGAGCTATGCCAAAGGCAATACAAGATCCTAAATTAAATATCTATGAAAATTTAATTAGTGATAAAATAGGGAGTAAAGTAAAAATTAGTAAGAATAAAATAGAAATTTCTTATGATTCAGTTAAAGATTTAGAAAGAATTATGGAAATATTAAATATTAAAATAGAAGAGGAATAATAGTGGATAAAACTTTTAATTTAAATGACCAAGTTATTATGCGAAAAAATCATGCCTGTGGTACTAATTTATGGACAATTACCCGGGTTGGTGTCGATGTTAAAATCAAGTGTAATAATTGTGGAAGAGAAATTATGATGGATAGATTAGAATTTCAAAAGAAATTAAAGAAGGTGCTAGAAAATGCGAAGATTAAAGAGAAAGAATAGACAAAAACTTCATCCCTTAATGACTTATGTTTTACTAATTGTGGTAACCATAACTTTAAGTGGCATATTACAACTTCTTGATGCTCAAGCAACTTTTTATCGAGTTAATAATGTAACCTTAGATTTAATACCCGATATTGAAGTAGTTAAATCATTGTTTAGTTTAAGTGGAATAAAATATATTTTTACGAATACAGTATCTAACTTTGCTAGTTTTACAGTCTTATCGAATTTAATAATTTTACTTATGGGTATAAGTATTATGGATAAAAGTGGTTTCTTACAAACGGCGATTACTTTAACAACGAAAAAATTAAAGAAAACAACTGTAACATTCTTCTTTGTCTTAATTTGTGTTTTGTCTAGTATTTTTGGAGATTTATCTTATTTAATCTTTATCCCTTTAGGAGCTTTATTATTTTATTATGGTAAGAGAAATCCTGCGATTGGTATTATTACCTCTTTTGCAGCCCTTTCTTGTGGAAGTGGTATAAATATTATATTTACCAGTATCGATTCTAATTTAATTAATTATACATCTTTAGCAGCATCTACTTTAAATAATGGTTATACAATAACGCATACAAGTGCCATGTTAATTATGACCGTAGCAGTCATTCTAGTTTCTTATATCATAACATTTGTTACTGAAAATATCATTGTGCGAAAATTACCCAAATATGAATTTACGGAAAGTGAACTCGAAGAAGACATTGTTACTAAGGGTGAGAAAAAAGGTATGTTTTACGCTTGCAGTAGTGCCTTCATATACTTAATTATCTTTATCTATAGTATTATTCCTGGTCTACCTTTAAGTGGGGCCTTACTTGATAATACCCAAACTTATTATATTGATAAATTATTTAGTGTTAATTCCTTCTTTAGTAATGGTTTTGTCTTTGTTGTTACAATGTTATTTATTATTTTAGGTTTATTTTACGGAATTGGTGTTAAATCAATTAAAAATCATCATGACTTCTGTGATAATTTAGGCCATTCTTTAGATGGTATTGGTAATATGCTAGTAATGATTTTCTTAGCCTCTGCCTTTATTAGTATCTTTAAGCAAACTAATATTGGTAATGTTGTAGTCTCATTTATCGGCAGTATTATTGCTAATTCATCTTTTGGTGGTCTACCTTTAATTATTTTAGTCTTTGTGGGTGTTGCTATTGCTACTTTATTTGTCCCATCAAGTACCATTAAATGGTATATATTATCTTCATCTATTGTTCCCGTTTTAATGAAAGCGGAAATTTCTCCAGAATTTGCTCAAACCATCTTTAGATTTGCGGAAGTTACAACTTTAAATATTACTCCTCTTTTAGCGTACTTCATTGTTTATTTAGCTTTTTTAGAGAAATATAATCAAGGGGATGAAAAAATCAGATTAACCGATTCCATTAAATATCAATTACCATATACCATGTTAATCGGGGCATCTTTACTTATTTTAATTATTGTTTGGTATATTATTGGTATACCTTTGGGAATTCATTCTTTCCCAACTATTTAGGAGGTTTATTTATGGGTTTACAAGCAGGAATTGTGGGATTGCCTAACGTTGGAAAGTCAACTTTATTTAATGCCATTACAAAAAAACATATTTTAGCAGCCAATTATCCTTTTGCCACGATTGAACCAAATGTGGGTGTTGTTACGGTACCGGATACAAGGCTAGATTATTTAGTCAGTTTATATAATCCGAAAAGTATTGTCCCAACAACTTTTGAATTTATTGATATTGCGGGTTTAGTAAGTGGCGCATCTAAAGGTGAAGGTTTAGGTAATAAATTTTTATCGCATATAAGAGAAGTTGATGCTATTGTGCATGTTGTAAGATGTTTTGATGATGAAAATATTACCCATGTTGAAGGTAAATGTGACCCCATTAGGGATATTGAAATTATTAATACGGAACTTACTTTAGCGGACCTAGAAATTTGTTTAAACCGGATTGGTAAGATTGAAAAGAAAGCCGAGACAACTAAAGATAAAGAGG
>CANPYA010000083.1 GCA_947587565.1 uncultured Bacilli bacterium
AATTATTGTTTTATTAATACCTTTCCTTATTTATGCTTTATATAAAAATGGTTTTTTAATCTATGTGCGTAATTTAATAACCGGGATAGAAGTATTTAAACCTATTTATTTACTCATTATCAGTGTTATTATTAAATTTATTATTGATTTTATTTTAAAAAGAAAGTTAATGATTGATTTTAACTTATTATATGCTATTTTAGTAAGTATGATTGTTCCTTATAATGTTAATTATATAATCTATACTATTACTTTTTTAATTAGTTATCTTATTTTATATTTTAGTGATAGATATTTTAAATTAAATAAAGTCTGTGTGATGTATTTATTAATTCTTTTAGTTAATAGTTTATTTAAAGGTTTTACTTATCTTAATCCTTTAGAGACTAAATTTAATTATAGTTTTACCTTTTTAGATTTATTAATGGGAAGAAATATTGGGGGCATATCATCAACAAGTATTTTCTTTAGTTTAGTAGCCTTTTATATATTAACATTTAATTTTTATTATAAAAAAGATATTCCGATATTTATTAATTTTGCTTATCTTTTTTTAGCAGTCTTATATTATTTAATTACTAAAGATAATAGTTATATTTTAAATAGTGAGATGATTTTTGCATCTGTATTTGTAGCAACTTTACCAGTTTATAGTCCTTATAAAAGAATAAGTCAAATATTATATAGTGTCTTTATTGGTATTTTAACATTTATTATCGCTATTATATTTAACAAAGTAATTGCAGTTTATATAGCCATCTTAATTGTTTCCATATTTAATAATTTAGAATTAAAGAAGAAGATTAGAGAAAAATAAAATCTTCTTTTTTTGACATTTGTTGACAAAAAATTTGAGAAAAAATAAAGTTCTTGAAGAAATCATTTGACTTTCGGGGGGGGTAATATATACTAATCTTATAGAGTATAAAGTGTGTCAAGTATCATACAAAAATGATTTTATAATTTAAAATGATATGATATACTTAATGCGTATGGTATGAAAATATTAAATATTTGACATACTAAAGGAAAGAGGAGTATAGATGAACGAAGAAAACAAAAGAAAGGCCATAATATTAACCTTTATTGGAGCCTTAACATTATTATTTGTGGTAATCGGAGGAACCTACGCTTACTTTCAAATAGTAAATACTAGTGAAGGGAGTACAAGTACCGATTTTAATGCCCAAACAGATAACTTAAATAAGTATGGAACACCATTATTAACTAAGAAAAGTGATTTGTATATTAATTTATCAGCAAGTGATATGGCATATAGTAAAGGAGGAACATCATATTGGGCAACAGAGAAAAAAGAACCCCAAGAAAAAAATTATGAAGAAGAAAGAAAAAATCATGTTATATCAACTGCTAGTATTGAAAGCCCAGATATTGAAGATGCAGTAGAAGATGCTTATTTAAGTTGTACAAGTGAACTCACAATAACAATAGATGGAACAATGAAAGATGTTCTAGAAACAGGAGATGGAACATTATATTTAGGAACAAGTGCAAGTGGAAAGAACAAAGGAAGTATAGAACCAGAAAGTTTTGATTTAGCAGAATTAGTAAGTAAACAAGCAAGTGGCGAAAATAAAGCAACAGTAAATTATACAATAGTAGGATATACCTCAGTAGATGTCACAGCAGATGTAGAAATAATAAATAAATCTGATAAATCACAAAATGTATTAGCAGGAACAGATATTCAAATAACTATAACTAATAATAATTTAAGTTGTAGTGTAAGTGAGAAACCAAAACCAATTTATGCTAAATTAGATAATGCTTCAAACTATCAAAATTGTAGTACTTATGCGTGTGGAACATTATATCGTTCAAATGAATATCAAACTAAAATAGTAAATGCATCATTTGTAGATTATATACCTAGTGAAGAAGAATTAAGAAGTAAACCAAAATATTGGGATTTAAGTGATACCGAAAGTGGAACACCATCTAAAAGTGTAATAGGTTGGTTAGAACCAAATAAAGAAACATCAACTAATTATGATTTATATATCGGTTCAAATTCAGAAATATATGTTAAAGATTTAAGTAATACTTTTGAGTCAATGATTAATTTAGAAAAAGTTGACTTAGGAAATTTAAATACCAGTGAAACAACTGATATGAGATCTATGTTTTCAGGAAATACTAGTAATATGAAAATATCTGAAATAAAAGGATTAGAAAAATTTGATACCTCAAAAGTAACTAATATGACTAATATGTTTATGGGATGTGTTAGTTTAGAAACTATAAATTTAAGTAACTTTAATACATCAAAAGTAACCGATATGTCTAATATGTTTGCGGGTGCTCAGGGTGGAAGTCGAGACGGATTGAATGCAACAATAACATTTCCACAAAATTTTGGCTCTGCAGCAACCAATATGGCTCAAATGTTTGCTAGCTATCAAGGAACCACCTTAGACTTAAGTAATTTTGATACATCACAAGTAACCGATATGCATGGTATGTTTTCAAAGTGTAGTAATTTAACCACCTTAGATTTAAGCAGTTTTACATTTGATAATGTAACTACTGATGGTGAATATGATACAGGCAACTATCGAACATTCTATAATGTTCCATCATCTTGTCAAGTCAAAATAAAATCAAGTCAACAAGAAATATTTGAAAGCAAATTTCCTTTAGGAACAGGAACTTATGATAGAAAATTCACTCCAACCTATATCGACTAAAAAAAGAGCAAAATTAATGCTCTTTTAATTTGGTATTTTACTTAAACAAGTTTCAATATAATAGCGACCATTACTTTTATTATTATCGGTGGCTTCTTTACTATCTAAATCATTAAAATGCCACCATTCACTAGCTAATGGAGATAAACCATTTTCGGTACAATATTTTTGCAGTCTAATAGCATCTTCATTCATACTAGATGCATATTTAGCACTTTTCCAAGCCGTTTTAGATGAACTATTAACTGGGGTCGTAAAAGTGGCTGCTAAACTAGATAATTCATGCATTGGTGTTGGCATATCATATTCACTATATTCATCAACATGTAAATATTCATATTTGCCAGTCTTAACAATTGAGGCTTTATTTACTTTGACTAAACTAGTATCAATAGCAAATCCTCTTTGATGGTTTGATAGAGTAGTTGCAATAAACCAACCTTTACCCCAAGGTGGCGTATTAATTAAATTATAAACATCTTCATTAGCATTCATTAATTCTTCTAAAGCATTAGATACTTGCATTTGGACTTCATATGGTCTAAATGCTTCATAAATAACTAAACTTTCATTATTTTTTAAAGCTTTGTTTTGGACTTTAGCAATTTTTTTCGCCATATTATATAAAACAGGCATTAAGAATTCATGTCTTTGTAATCTTTCGTTATAACTTTCAGCATTATATAATTGTTCATTAGTAACACCTTCTAATTTTTCACCATTTGATCTAAATATTGAACGATAAGAATTGGTGTCATCATAAACAATTGATGGAATTACATCCGGTAAGTTTACTAAACAATAAGTATTATCTAGAAAACCAGTGG
Source organism: uncultured Bacilli bacterium (assembly GCA_947587565.1). Taxonomy (GTDB): domain Bacteria; phylum Bacillota_I; class Bacilli_A; order RF39; family UBA660; genus SIG200. The sequence goes on from CANPYA010000083.1 coordinate 3,536, forward strand.
TATTATCTTCTAAGGCAACTTCAAAATATTTATCAGCTTCATCTAAAATAGTAAATGGCGTACCCGCATTAAGTTCTTTTATTACATCGCCATTTTGATTAATTAAATTCATTTTAACTGAAGTATAACCAGTTGCCCCGTTTATCGGTAATTCTAAACCTAAATGGTTTAAATTAACACTTATACCTTCATCATTTATATCTACTTTATAATAATCTTTTACTTGTTCTTTATCTTTATTTATAATTGGTTTTAATGGATTACTAAATGAATTATTATGGGTAATTAATAAAGTTACACTTACTAAAAGTAAAATACTTATAAAAATAATGAATATTTTCCCTTTTTTCATCTAAAACGCCCCTTCTTTTTTAACACTAACATTATACCTTATTTTGGCCTAAAATGCAAATGAAGTCCTGAAATTACCATATAGGCGGAGTTTAAATTTATTGGAAACTGAGGAAGCAGGCTAAAAAGATAAATGAAGAGTAGAATCAAGTTAACTGGATTGATTAGCTTTAGAAAGATCTGAAATTATAGAAAATGTAGGTTTGCCAAATGGAGAAAAGTGATATAATATATACGAAAGGAAAAATTTGTTATGATAGAAAATTTGCCAAAAAATCTTATTGAATTTATTAATGCTGGTGAAGGTACTACAATTGAATATAAAGAGGCTAAAAAGAATTTACCTAGTAATTTATTTGAAACTGTATGTTCAATGTTAAATAGGAATGGTGGACATATATTTTTAGGCGTTAATGATGATAGTGACGTAATTGGTGTATACAAAGATTATACTAAGGATATGAAAAAAGAATTTGTAGATTTATGCAATAATCCTGAAAAAATATTTCCAACTGTTCATCTTGATATAAAAGAATATATTTATGAAAATAAGCATATATTGTATATTTATGTTCATGAAAGTTCAGATGTTCATAAAACAGCAAATAAAATTTATGATAGAAATGAAGATGGCGATTTTGATATAACAAATAATACTACTTTAATATCTAATTTGTATATTAGAAAAAGAAGTACTTATATAGAAAATAAAATATATCCATTTGCAACAATGAATGATTTAAGGATAGATTTAATTGAAGAAGCAAGAAAAATGGCTTCAAATAGAACTTCAAATCATCCATGGTCAAAAATGAGTAATGAAGAAATGTTAAGAAGTGCTGGATTATATGAAAGAAATTTAGAAACTGGTAAAGAAGGATTTAATTTAGCTTGTTTATTATTATTTGGGAAAGATGATATAATTGCTTCTGCATTGTCGTATTATAAGACTGATGCAATTTTAAAGGTTAAAGACACAGAAAGATACGATGATCGTGATGACATTAGAACTAATTTATTGGATTCATATGATCGCCTAACGGATTTTATTAAAAAACATTTAAATGATAAATTTTATATTGAAGATGATCAAAGGATAAATGTCAGAGATGTAATTGCAAGAGAATTATGTGCAAACTTGCTAATTCATAGAGAATACTCAAACCCATATCCGGCTAGATTAGTAATTACAAAAGATAGTATTATTACAGAAAATGCAAATAAGCCAAGAACAATTGGTTTTATAGATTTAAACAATTATTCACCATATCCTAAAAACCCAAAAATTGCGGGTTTCTTTAAAGAAATAGGTCTTGCTGATGAATTAGGTTCGGGTATTAAAAAAATTGCAAAATATACTAAGATATATAGTGGTGGCGGAAAGCCTTTATTTAAAGATGATGAAATTTTTGTTGCAACTGTTCCACTAACAAATAAAAGTAGCAATTCGGGTTTTATTAATAATGAATTAAAAGAACTGATTCTTAATTTTATTAAAGAATCTTCAAATGGTAGAACTAGACAAGAAATTAATGACTATATTTATCC
>CANPYA010000084.1 GCA_947587565.1 uncultured Bacilli bacterium
AAAAGTATATTTCAAAACTTTTTTCATAAAAAAGACAAATAAGTAAAAAATTTTACCTATTTGTCAACAGTCTGAAATAAGTCATATTAGACTTATTTAATTAACTAGGTAAGTTATAATCGTTAGAGATAAATATTCTTTTTCCATTATTATCAACTTTATAATCGACTACGGTAATAATGCCTTTATCAGTTTCAACATTAATAGTAATTCTTAATTCATAACCAACAATACCACTACCATCTTTATTTAATACAACTGTTTCTTTTCTATTTAAAGCAGGTAGTGAAGTTTCTTTTACATTTGGTATATTTATTTTTCTAACATCTTTTTGAATTCTTACTGTTTCGGTTTCCATTAAATTATTAATTTCTTTCATCATATCTTCATTTTTATATAATTCAATACTAACAGCACAGCCACCGGTTGATTTATCAACTGCAAGTAAATATTCATTAGTGTCATATTCATTATTACCATATTTACATTCGGTAACAGGTGGTTTTTCTGGTTCTTGTTCATCAGGTTCAGTTGTTGTAGTTTTGCCTTTAATAATTAATTTTGTTTCTTTCACATTTTCATTACCAGCATCATCTTTCGCAGAAATCTTAATACTATAAGTACCACTTTCTTTAAATGTACTATAATCTATTTTATTGCCATCTTCATCAGTACCAGATTTATAAAATGTAATTGTACAGTCTTTTTGAGAATTATCAGTACATGATTTAACAAAATCTTTAGCTTTATAAGAATCATTTTCATTAATGGTTACTTCTTTAACTTCTAATTCTGGCATTATGGTATCAACAACTTTTAATTTAGTATTATGAGATTCTTCACCAACTGTAACTTTAACATCATATTCCCCAGCTTTACTAATATCAAAATTTTTAGGATATTCAATATCAATATCATCTAATTCGACATTTTCAATTTTTGCAAAGAAAATATCTTTGGAATATTTCTCATTTACTTCAACTGTGGCTTCACTTTTTAAACTAAGTGTTCCTTGTGGTTCATTTTTATTTTCGCCTTCAAAGTTTCTTGTTACAACAAAGCAAATGATAATACCAATAACACAGATACCAATAATTACAACGTTAATAATGGTTCTTCTTGTATTATGTACATGATCATAGAAAAATTTTTTTGCCATATAAAATACCTCTATCCTTAATATAACTTAATCATAACATAATATACATAAATTTGCTAGACTTATTTGTTTTACTTTACATAGTTTGGCATATAATTTTAATGCACAAATACTTGCATTATCCTTATATTTATGGTATTATTTGATATGCAATTTAATTTATTGCAAGTTATGTGGGAGGGAATGCGGATTTGCCCTGTAACCACTAACGCGAAAATATTTTATAGGAGGTGTTTTTCGTGGCCAAAGAAGTCGTAAAAAGAATTAAACTTGAAATTCAAGCTGGTAAAGCAACCCCAGCACCACCAGTTGGTACAGTTTTAGGACCTGCTGGAATCAATTTACAAGAGTTCTGTACAAAATTTAATGACGCAACTAAAGATAAAATGGGCGATGTAGTGCCTTGTGAAATTTCTATTTATGAAGATAGAACATTCGATTTTGTACTTAAAACTCCACCTGCTGGATTCTTATTAAAGAAAGTAGCTAAGATTCAAAAGGGTAGTCAAAAAGGTGCTAATCAAATAGTTGCAACTATCTCTGAAGCTGATTTAAGAAGCATTGCGGAAACTAAATTACCAGATTTAAATGCTTATACTGTTGAGGGTGCTATGAATATTATTGAAGGTACTGCTCGTAATATGGGTATTGCGGTATCTGGAAGAAATGATGCTGAACTTGCTGAACAAGCTAAAGAAGCTGAAGCCGAAGAAAAAGAAATGGCTAAAAGAGAAGCTGAACTTGAAGCTATGGAAGAAGAAGCTAAAGCTGAAGCTCCAGTTGATGTACCAGTAATTGGTGATGAAGATAAAGAAAAAGATTCTGAAGAAGAAGCAGAATAATAAATAAAAAATTAAATTTAAAAAGTCCGCTAATTAACCACAGTTAGGAGGGAAAATTTTGAGAAAACATAGTAAAAAATATGTGGAAGTTTCTAAAACGATTGATAGTGCGAAATTATATACTAAAGAAGAAGCAGTTAAATTAGTTAAAAGCACATCAACAACTAAATTTGATAGTACAGTTGAAGTAGCCATCAAATTAAATATTGATGCTAAAAAGACTGACCAACAATTAAGAGGTTCATTAGTAATGCCTAATGGTACTGGTAAAAGTAAAAAAGTTTTAGTTATTGCTAAAGGAGACTTTGCTACTGAGGCTAAAAAAGCTGGTGCTGATTATGTTGGCGATAAAGACATGTTAGATAAAATCAAAAATGAAAACTGGTTTGATTTTGATGTTGTTGTAGCTACTCCAGATATGATGCCAGAAGTTGGTAAAATTGGTAATGTTTTAGGACCTAAAGGTTTAATGCCAAACCCTAAAACAGGTACAGTTACTACTAAAGTTGCTGATGTTGTTAAAGATTTAAAAAGTGGTATGGTTACTTATAAAACTGATTCTTATGGTAACATTCATACTATCATTGGTAAAGTTTCATTTACTGAAGCTAAATTACTTGAAAATTTAGAATATGTAATTAGAACTATAAATAAAGCAAAACCACAAGCTGTTAAAGGTGTATTTATAGATAAAATTACAATTGCTACTACTATGGGTCCTGGTATTAAGTTAGATAAAAATTCATTTGAATTATAATTTAGACTTGATAAAACCTAAGTTGTAGAGTATAATACTTAAGAAGAAAAGAAAAACCGAAGACAGTAGGGAAGTTCGTCTTTTAAAAATCCTACCGAGGGGAATGCAAAAAATAAACTTTTTAGGCTTCCCATATCGGAAGCTTTTCTTAATATATAAGGAGGAAAAATGGCAAGCGAAAAGATTCTTAATGAAAAGAAAGTTATCGTAAGTGAAATTATTGATAATATCAAAAATAGTGAATCTGTTATCTTATTCCAATATCAAGGTTTAACGGTTGCTGAAATGACTGAACTTCGTAATAAACTTAATGAAGTTGAATCTAGTGTTAAGATTTATAAGAATACTCTTTTAAAAAGAGCCTTAGATGAACTTAATATTAAAATGGATGATTTTCTTGAAGGACCAAATGCAATCCTTTTTGGAAAAAATCTATTAGAACCAATTAAGATTATTGCCGATTATGCGAAAGATCATGACAAGTTAAACATTCGTGTAGGAATCATCAGTGGTGATGTAGCAGATATAAATACTATTAAAGAATATGCATCTATTCCATCAAGAGAAGGATTACTTACTATGCTCGCTGGTGGTATGATACAGTATGTTAAAGATTTATCAATAAGTTTAAACTTATATGCCGAAAAATTAGAAGGGAAGGAATAATAAAATGGCAAAATTAACAAAAGATGAATTTATTAGTGCTTTAAAAGAAATGACTATTCTTGAAGTAAAAGAATTAGTTGATGCAATGAAAGAAGAATTTGGTGTTGATCCATCTGCTGTTGCTGTAGCAGCTGCTCCTGCTCAAGCTCAAGAAGATGAAGGTTCAGCAACAAAAACTGTAGTTTTAAAAAGTGCTGGTGGCAACAAAATTGCAGTTATTAAAATCATTAAAGAAATTACTGGCTTAGGATTAGTTGAAGCTAAAGGTTTAGCTGATAATGGTGGAAATATTAAAGAAAACGTTCCTGCTGATGAAGCTAAACAAATTGCTGATCAATTAACTGAAGCTGGTGCTGAAGTAGAATTAGCATAGTAAATTTAAAAAATGTCAGAAATGGCATTTTTTTATGAAATCAATTGACAATCGGGGGGGTAGTTTATAATAAAATCATAGGATAGAAGGTATGTCTTATGAGATTGAAAAATAAAAATATACTGATATTTATAAGTATAGGAATAGTACTAATTATTAGTATGTTTTTTGTGTTTAATAAATCTTATGAATATAAAGAACTACCAAAGGTTAAAGTAAAAGAACAAAATGATTTAAAGCAATTTGCTTTAATGCTGGAACAAGAAGATGGTAACTATCTTGAAAGCGAAGGAGAACTACCTACAAGAGGTTATACCTTTAATAAGAAAAAAAGTGGATGTACAGATATAAATGGTAAAATAATTGATGATACTTTAGATTATAATTATGAAAATAATATGGTAACTTTAAATACAAGTAAAACTAGTTATTGCTATTTGTACTATGATATAGAACCTAATGTAAGTTATTTAGTAAGCAAAGATGAAAATAATTATATATCAAAGAAACTAACCGGAGGATTATACCGATACCAAGGAATAGGAGATGTAAGTAATTATATATGTTATGGAACAAATGACACAGAAGATTGTGTAAATAATCCTGAAACATACATGTATCGAATAATTGGTGTAACTTCAACTGGTGAATTAAAATTAATAAAAAATACATGGGTTGAAGATAATGGAACAAGTGTCTTCCAATGGCATACTCCAGATGTTATAAATAGTTGTCCGAATGGTAAATGTCCAGAATGGAATGAATCAAATTTATTTTATCGCATTAATGGAAAAGATGTAAATAAAACAGGATTAAGTAATATTTTTATTGATAATCCTAACTATCCATATTTAAATAGTGCCGAAGAAAATAATGCTTGGTATAATAATATTCTTTATCATGATTGGCTATATGGAGATATACAGGAAACGGAAGATTATTATGATGCCAACAAAATCTATGATATAGAAAAAGGAAAGGCAAATGTACTTTGGTATAATTGTCAAAATGAATGTACAAATATAAATAATTGGCATCAAGAAGAATATAAATGGAATAGTAGCGTAAATGCTAAAATAGGTTTAATGTATATTCATGATTATTTATATGCATATAAAACAAATGAAGAAGATGCTGGAAAACCAAATAATGAAGGAAATGCTAAATTATCATGGATATATTTAGAAAAAGAAGGAACTGATTGGTCAACTAAAGCTGAATGGACAATGACAAGGCGCGGAATAGATATATTTGAAACTTATCAAGGCGGATTTAGTGCTTGGTTTATTTCTTTTGTTGGCTCGATTGCTTTTAGTTGGAATTGGTATGGTAATGTAAATGAAAGTCACTATGTTAGGCCAGTATTTTATATATCATCTAATTTAAATATAAATGGTAATGGTACTTCAATTGAACCTTTTACAATAAATTTTAATTAATTAAATATTGTGCAATAAATTAAATTACAAAATTATATTTAAAAAATTTGAAAAAATGTTGACTGGGGGGGGTAATATTTTATAATAAAAACAGAATAGGTAGAGAACTTATTCTGTTTTAAATTGA
>CANPYA010000085.1 GCA_947587565.1 uncultured Bacilli bacterium
AGGAGGACGTTTATGAAAAATATTCAAATAAACGATATAAAAAGTTTAGCACATACACAATGGAATTGCAAATACCATATAGTATTTGCACCAAAGTATAGAAGAAAAGTCTTTTACGAAAGTAAAAGACTAGAAATAGGTCAAATATTGAGACAATTATGTGAATGGAAAGGAATAACAATAATAGAAGCGGAAGTATGTCCTGATCATATACATATGTTAGTAGAAATACCACCAAAATATAGTGTATCAAGTGTAATGGGCTTTTTGAAAGGAAAAAGCAGTTTGATGATATACCAAAAGTGGGCGAATATGCGGTATCAATATAGGAACCGAGAATTTTGGTGTAGAGGATACTATGTAGATACAGTAGGAAAAAACACAAAGAAAATAAAAGAGTATATACAAAATCAATTAAAAGAAGACCAATTAAGTCATCAAATGACATTTGAAGATTTTGACCCTTTTAAAGGGTAGCAAGTAAAAGATGCGACTGGCGGTCGAAAAAGGCCACTTTAGTGGAGGCCAATAGTAAAGCCTTTTAGGCGAAAATGAAAAACCACCAGCTATGCTGGTGGATATTTATTGTTTGCTTTACGGTGGCTTTAAGGGGTTTAAAACATTTTATGTGGCATTTTACGTGGCATCTTTAATACTAAAATAATTGTAGAATCAATTTCGGCACAAAAAAATTTGTTTTTAGAATAGTTCATTGAATAAAGGTGCCGGACGTTGTAAAAATTTTCAATGTGTTTTGCCAACTAAAACTTTAATCAACAACTAATTTATCAGTTTTTAGCATACATTTTTTAACATTGACAATGATACGGACAAACGATATAATGTCCGTATGAATGTGTAATGAGTGAATTTTATGACAAAAGAAATGTTTTAAATGAAAGTAATATATAAAAGAATAAGGAGTAAAAGTAAAATGCGCACGAAAGAATTTGATTTTTATGAAAAAATAAAAAATTGGGATTTTAGTGAAATAAAATATACGGAAGAATCTTTAACTAATTGGGATATGTATGAAATATTAAATAAAGAAGCCAATAGGAAATCCAAAATATTAGATTTAGGAACCGGTGGTGGAGAAAAAGTAATTCAAAATTTTCCGGAAGCAAAAGAAATAATTGGGACTGATTTCTCTACAGAAATGATTAAAACCGCGAATGAAAATTTAAAAAAATCGGGAAGATGTAATATTGAATTTAAGACCATGGATAATTTACATATGACAACCCCAAATGATTATTTTGATGTAGTAGTGGCAAGACATACTTGTATTGATGCGAATCAAATATATAATACTTTAAAAAAAGATGGTCTTTTAATATTAAGAGGTGTTGATAAATTAGATTGCTGGGAATTAAAATGTTTATTTGAAAATGGTCAAGCTTATAATGATGCAAAACCCATTAGCGTCATTGATTATGAAAATATCTTAAAGGCGGGATTTAAAAATGTAGAACTAGTTCCCATCCATGTAAGAGAATATTTTAAAACTAAAGAAGATTTATTGGCGTTACTTTTAAAAACCCCTATTTTATATGATTTTTCTGAAGAAAAGGAAAATGTTAATCTTAATTCAAATATTGATATGGAATTATTAGATAAATATATTGATTCCCATAAAACTGATAAAGGTATTTTATTAATAAGAAGGTATTATGGAATTACGGCGAGAAAATAAAATAATTATAATGCAATTATATTGATTAAATAAATATTATTACTAATAATTTCTTACCCTTGAAATATTTCCTGTTAAAATCAACTTTTAAATTATAAAATGGTGGTATGAAAGGAGCAAGAAATATGGATTTAGAAAAAATAGGTAAATTTATTGCCGAATCAAGAAAGGCTAAAAATATTACGCAACAAGAACTTGCCGAAAAATTAGGAGTATCCGACCGCACGATTGGTAATTGGGAAAATGGACGGAATATGCCGGATGTATCTTTATTTAAACCATTATGTAGTGAATTAGATATAACTTTAAATGATTTATTAAGTGGCGAAAAAGTTCAAGAAAAAGAAGAAAAAGAAAAATTCGAAGAAAATATTGTTAATACTATTGATTATTCTAATAAAAAAGTTAAAAGAATTAAAATAGTTTATTTATCTGGAGCAGTTATTATTAGTTTAATCTTATCAATTTTAATGATATTATTTGGAATTGATGTTATAAGAATGCGTAATAACGAACCTGTCTTATTTAGTACTTGGGGATTTAAATATGCTCCACCAATAAATATTGATGATGTTAATATCGCTAGTGTTATAAAAAATTATTTAACTACTGAAGATGAAAAAAAAATTATTATGAAGGCGAAAAATCTTTTGCAGCTATGCATATTTATTTGATAACGGAAGATTTAAATAATAGATATTATGTTTATGCTTGGGTATTACAAGAAAAATATTATTTAGAAAATGAAGAAGTAGTTAGAGACACTAGTACATCTATTCCTTATAAATTTGCATTAGTAAAAGAAGATGATAAATTTATTGTCAAAGATTATGATATTCCTAGAGATGGCAGTTATTATGTTAAAGATATGAAACATATATTTCCTAATAGTGTTTTAAAAGATATGGATAGTATTCATACCGATGGTACTATTGAAAGATTATCTTTAGAAATTCAAAATGCTGTTAAATTATATTTTCATAAATAAAAGTAAACCTTTAGTATGTGTAAAAATTACACTTTAACTGGTATAGTTCTTCTCGAAAGGAGAAAGTATGGATCAAGAACAAATTGGCAAATTTATTGCTAAGCAAAGAAAATTAAAAGAATTAACGCAAGAAGAATTAGCGGAAAAATTAGGTATTACGAAAAATGCTGTTAGTAAATGGGAACGAGGTTTATGTTTAATGGATATGTCTTTACTTAAACCACTTAGTGAAATATTAGAAGTAAGTGTTAATGATATTTTAGCGGGTGAAATAATAGATGATAAAGATATCGAAAAAAAGAGTGAAGAAAATATTATTAAATTAACTGAATTAGGTAATTTAAAATCAATGAAATATGGCATTATTGGAATGGCTTTATTTGCAATTGTTTTAATATTAATTGGCTTTTTTAAAAACACATCATCCTCTTCTTTAGTTAGTTTATTATGTGCTTATAACTCAGTTACTTTTTTAAGTCGTTATAAAATAAAAAAAGATAGAACTGATTTAATTACAGGTATTTTGTTCTTTGTTGGTGTTATTTGTAATACTATTGCCTTTATATTAACTTAGGATTATATAGAAATACTTCTAAAATTTGATATAATAGTTATATAAGTTTTAAGGTACAGAAGGGATGGTAATAAATATGTGTACAGCAATAACTTATCATACTAAAGATCATTATTTTGGAAGAAATTTAGATTTAGAATATTCTTATAAGGAAACAGTAACAATAACCCCAAGAAATTATCCTTTTAATTTTCGGAAAGTAAATGCGATAAAAAGTCATTATGCCATAATTGGGATGGCTTATGTAAATGAGAATTACCCACTATATTATGATGCGATTAATGAAAAAGGTTTAGGAATGGCTGGTTTAAATTTTCCTACCAATGCTTATTATGGAGAAGTTAAAAACAATAAAGATAATATTGCACCCTTTGAATTTATTCCTTGGGTATTAAGTCAATGCGCTAATTTAGATGAAGTAAAAAAATTATTAGAAAATATCAATATAGCCAATATTAATTTTAGTGAGAATTTACCGGCTTCCCCTTTGCATTGGATTATTGCGGATAAAAATGCTTCTATTACTGTAGAAAGTGTTCAAGATGGTTTAAAAATATATGATAATCCCGTTGGTGTTCTAACTAATAATCCAACTTTTGATATCCATATGTTTAATTTAAACAACTATATGAGTTTATCAACGGAACCACCAGTTAATAATTTTTCTAAAAAATTAAATTTTGATATTTACAGTCGGGGTATGGGTGCTTTAGGACTTCCTGGTGATTTATCTTCCACTTCAAGATTTGTGAAAGCAACATTTACCAAAATGAATTCTTTATCAGATGATTCTGAAAATGCTAGTATCAGTCAATTTTTCCATATCTTATATTCTGTCTATCAACAAAGAGGATGTGTTCATATGGGTGAAGATAAATATGAAATAACTATTTATAGTTCTTGTTGTAATATGGATAAAGGAATCTATTACTATACTACTTATGAAAATAGTCAAATAACTGGTATTGATATGTTTAAAGAAAATTTAGATGGTAGGGATTTAATTAACTATGAATTAATTAAAGATACCCAAATATTAATGCAAAATTAAGCCTTTAGGGCTTTTTTCTTAGAATTTAGATTTGGAGAATTTATGGATGATAAAAAAATAATTGAAAAAGTACTATTGATTAGAAGAATGTTAGTGGGCCTAATAGCGTTAATTATTTTAGTTTGGGCATTTTTTAAAAATCAATTAGTAGCAAGAATAATTATCAGTCCTTTTATAATTTGTTCAATAACCTATATTTTAGAAAATTTATTTTTAGTATTAGATAAGCAAAAAGTAGCTAAGATATTTCAATATATTTTTAGAATTACTTTATTAATTTATACTTTTGGTATTTTAATATATACTTGTTACTATAGTATTGCTCATAAAGAATACTCTCTACTTATAGTAGTAGTAATATTCTTATTCTTTCTAAGACCTTTTCTTAAAGGATTTAAAGTTACTAATAAAAAACATAAATAGATATTAACAATTTAGAAGTTGTGATATAATTTAAATAGAAAAGAGATGGGTATGAAAGAGAAAAGAAATTGGCTATACATTTTACTAGGAGTAATTATTTGTATTTTACTAGGTGGTTTAATTTTATTATATGTAAAATATGAACAACTTGAAGACCGCTATGATGAAGAATATCATTACAATACCAATTATGATAACAATAGCAATAATAATGTAAGTGATAATAACACCAATAATAATCAAGAAAATACCAATTATATTACTAGAGATAAAGCCTTACAAATTGCGTTAGATAATTTAAAAATTAAACAACAAAATGTTTATGATTTAGATATCGAATTAGAATACAAAAATAGATACGGTAAAACGGTTTATGAAGTAAGTTTTGATTATGATCGTTATGAATATGAATATTATATTGATGCCACCAGTGGTAAGATACTTGATTCATTTATTGAAAGGGCTTAATATTTAAGTTCTGATGAAGTAAAGTAAATGTTGGAAAAAAATAAGAGAAAATACAAGTTATGTAATTAAATTTGTATTTTTTTTAATT
>CANPYA010000086.1 GCA_947587565.1 uncultured Bacilli bacterium
TATTTTACGGTACTTTAGTCTTAAATATATTTTTTTAATTCACTACCGGGCTTTTTGAATTTAATTCAGTCAATTTTAAAAACTCATTGCTTAAAATTAATTATTTAGATTTGTAACATTACTACTAGTATTATCTAATTTGTTTAAATAACTCATCCGATAATTGAGGAGAATTACTCCAAAAATAATAACCGAGTAAAATAAAATTACTACTCCTACATTGATTAATTTTTTTCTCATAAATCTCACTCCTTCTTTCATTCTAATCATATCAGAAACATTTGTTTGTATCAAGAGAAAAATTAAAATTTTTGAAAAATTAAACATTTGTTTGACATTTTTTAACATTTATTGTAAAATTAATTTAGGAGATGATAATATGCAAAAAGAACTTACTAAAAGACAATATGATGTTTTAGACTACATTAAAAAGTATACGGCTGAGCATGGATTTCCACCTGCTATTAGAGAAATTTGTAAAGGTGTTGGCTTATCTAGTCCAGCGACTGTATTTGTGCACATTAAAAACTTGGAACAACTAGGTTATATTAAAACAACAAGCAATAAATTTAGAACCATTGAAATATTATGTGATAATGAGTATATTGAAACCCAAGAAGATGTTGTAAAAGTACCTTTACTTGGTAAGATTACGGCGGGTTCCCCTATTACAGCGATTGAACAACCTAATGAATTTTTTGATATTCCCGCTTCTTTAATTCCAGCTGCTGCTACGGTATTCACCTTACACGTTAGTGGTGAAAGTATGATTAATGCTGGTATCTTTGATGGGGATTATGTTATTGTTAAAAAACAAAGCAATGCTAAAAATGGGGATATCGTTGTGGCTATGACTATGGAAAATGAAGCCACTATCAAAAGATTTTATAAAGAAAATGGGCATATTAGATTACAACCCGAAAATGATACAATGGACCCAATCATTTTAGATAATTGTGTTATCTTGGGTGTCGCTATTGGTTTATATCGGAAATTTTAAAACAAATGAAAAGGACTCGAAATTGAGTCTTTTTTTAACGACTATAAGAATATTTTTCATCACAATTTAGTACTTCATTAATTCTATTATTTAAAAGAACATTTTGTTTTAAACTTAATCTATTACTATAAATATATTGTAAGTTTCTTAAAAAATCTAAATCATCACTTTTAATAAATTTATAAAAGAAATAATCTAAATATTCAGGATATTCCACACAAAAGGCATATATCCATTCTAATTCATTACAATAATTTAATAATTTAGCAAGTTCTTCTAAAGGAGCATTCTCTTCTTCACAAGCCCGCCAGTAAAGAACTTCGGGATCTAGTAATTCATAAGACAATTTCTTAGCTATATCATAACTAGGATAATTAAATTCTCTACTACATAAATAGATATGTTTCATATCATTTAAATTTATTATTTCATCAATTAAATATTTTTGATCAATATTTTTTAAGTAATATAAAGCATAATAAATAAATTCTGAATTATGCGTACTTATTAAAAGATTAGTAACGCGAAAAACATCTTCAGGATTTATATAAAATTGTGAATTTATTTGTTTATAAGAAATATTAAAATTATTTAAAAATGTCTTTAATTCTTCAACCATAATATCCCTTCCTAGGCATATTATTCTAGCATTAAATCTCTATTTATGCAAGTTAATCTTCTTTATAGATAACCTCATAAAATTTATTAACTTCGAGTACTTTAGGAATTTCAACTTTTAAATAATTAGAAGTATGACCAATACTTACACCATCTTTGACTTCTTCAATTAAAACTTTTACTTTTTGCCCTTTAAATTTATCTTCATATTCTTTTTCTAAGATATTAGATAACTCAAGTAATTTATGGACGCGATTAGTTTTTTCCGTTGAAGACACTTCTTTTAATCGACTGGCAACCGTGCCATTTCTTTTAGAATATGGGAAAACGTGGATTTTACTAAACTTAAGTTTCTTAGCATTTTCATAAGTTTCATTAAACATTTCTTCAGTTTCTTCCGGGAATCCCACAATAATATCGGTAGTTATAGATATATTTGGTCTTATACTTCTAATCTCCTCGATTTTATCAAAAAAATATTTTAAATCATATTTCCGATTCATTTTCTTTAAGATCTCATCACTACCCGCTTGCAAAGGAATATGTAAGTGATCACAAAATTTCGGATTGTTCTTTAACATTTCCATAAATTTTTCGTTAAGTTCGGTAATTTCTACACTCGATAAACGGATTCTCTCTAACCCCGGAATTTCACTTAAAGCATTAATGACATCTACTAAATCGTGACCTTCATAATTATAAGAACCCGTATGAATACCAGTTAAAACTATTTCTTGATGCCCATTTTGAACTAACATTTTGGCTTCTTCAATAACTTTATTAAACTCTTTACTGCGACATTTACCCCGCATAAAAGGAATAATACAATAAGAACAGAAATTATCACAACCATCTTGAATCTTAATAAATGCTCTCGTATGGTCAAAATCATTAATTTCCATATCTTCAAAGGCTAAATCTCTATTTGTCTCATGATAATAATATTTAACTTTGTTTTCTAAATATTCTAAGATAATATCTTTTAATTTACTTTTTTCTATATTTCCTAGTAAAATATCAACATTCATCTTTTCATACTCGGAAAAATTATTTTGGACACTACAACCAACGACCGCTAAAATGCTATCGGGATTTTCTCTTCGAACTCTTCTTACAAATTTCTTACACTTTGTATCGGCTGTATTCGTGACCGTACAAGTATTAATAATGATTATATCGGCATCGACCATTTTGTCCACATAAAGAAAGCCACTAGCAATAAGTGACTGTTTTATATAATTTGACTCATAAGAATTTACTTTACAACCAAATGTTTCAATATAAAACTTCATAAAACCACCCTTTTAATTAAGTAATTGATTAAGTTCTTTCAAAGCTTTTAAGAAAGCTTCTTCTCGATCATAACTAATAACCCTTACTTCTTTTATTTCATCTATTTCATTTTTATTAACTAAATCATGTAAATCCACTTTTTTAACCACTAAATCATCCATTACTTCTTCTTTTTCATAATTAATGGCATATTTATTTTTCTTCTTTAAAAGCTCATCATAACTAATGATTGCTTTCTCCTCCTGGTCCTTTTCATATGCTGTAACACTATCTTCTTTAGTATTCCTAACCATTTCTAACTTTTTAGTTAAACCCGCTAAATCAATAAGTTCCCCTTCTTCATCGTTGTATTCTTCTTTTTCCTCTTTAGGAGGTTCAACAATTTCTTTCGTACTAGGAGTACTATCAATAATATTTAAAATATCTTTTTCTAAACCATCCACTTTACCACTACCCCCATTATTACTATTATTATTACTATTATCTTGAGAATCATCTATAACATCTTGATTAATCTTAATAAAATATATTAAAGTTACTACTAAAATTAATAAGGTAATTATTGCGATAAAAAAGAAAATATCAACAAAAGTTAAATAACTTAAAAATTTACCTACATCTTTAAAAAATTCCATAATATATCACCACGAGTATATTGTAACACTTTATGTCAAATAAAATAAAGTGTCTTTCATTCGCTTTACACATAATTTAGCAAATGTTGACACTTATTATAACATAAATTATTTGTTTTTAACAAATTTAGTTGCCCGTAACAATGGTGTATGGATCACTTTCCGTACCAGTTCCGGTAACTTCCACATTTTTAATTAAATTAATTACTGGTCTTATTGAACCAAACTGACTACCACTAGTCAGAGAATTAATACTACCATTGGAATTAATCATAAATAAATTAGTACTTTTATCATCACCTTTAGCAGCGGTCATTGTAAAGTAACTATCGGTAATTTTACTATTATTTAAATAGAAATCATGATTTAAGTCTTTAAAGTTAGCACCCGCTAGTAAAACTTCATCAATTGTTAAAAGGCCAATATTAGAATTAACTTGATTACCTAAACAATTAAGGGTTGGAATATTATTAACCATTATTCTTGTATAAGCTGGATAGTTGTAGGCATCATCATGAGTAGTATCAGAACAATACTTGGTATTAGCAATATAAGTCATATTATTTTTTAAATTATCATTTAACCAGTTTTCTAAATATTCACTCATATTTGATTCTAAGAAATTTAATTCTTTATTTTCTTCCGTATAATAACTGGATAAAGTTTCTAATGGATTATCTAAGACTAATCTTACCGTACCATCGCCATTAATCCGGACAATTCGCCAAGAGTAATTAGCAAAATTTACATAATTATTTTTAACATTACCTCTAAAATAATACGATACCCCAATATCATCATTACTTTTAATTAAGCCTTCATCTTCTGTCGCTACTTCTACTCCCACTTTAGTTAAAGCATTTTCACTTGGCTTCGTATTTTTTAAAATCGTATCAGCAAAAGTTTCTATTTTACCATTTTGACTCCGAATATTTAAAATACCTTTTAAAGAACTATCTTCATTATTCGTAATTTCAATCGTATATATTTTGGTTTCTTTAGAATCAATACTAATTGTATCAGTTACTATTTCATCAATAGTTTCTAAATTACCTTCATTAATTAAAGTATCATTATATAATAATTTATATTTACCATTACCTCTTACTTGATTAAAGATAATATTATAATAACTTACCCCTTCACTACCATTAGTTACCGAAAATTTAATCGTTTTATTCCCCGTCACATCAAATTTTTTACCATCAACATAATTAATTGATAAAGCCCCTTGGACTTCTACAGAAGAAGCAAAAATTTGATCTTTATATTGTAATGCATATTTTAATCCTAAACATACTGTAAGTGCGATTAATAAACCACAGATGGTTAGAAAAAATTTATAAACAAAACGCATTTTTAATTTTACGAGAATTACTGGTTTCATTTGTGACCACCCTTACTATATTCATTATATAAAAGAAATTTAGTTAATGTCAAACATTTTACGCATATTTCAGGATAAAATCATAAAATCGAAGAATTTGTTCTAGAAGCAAGTTCTTTTTTAATTTTGTCAGTATTTAAATAA
>CANPYA010000087.1 GCA_947587565.1 uncultured Bacilli bacterium
AATGTTTTAAATAAATTATGTCAAGTAAGGTGGTAGAGTCTACTATTTTATAATATTTTAGTGTATAATTTAATTAGGTGATACAATGAATTTAATTATTTCGGCCGGTGGCTCAGGAGGACATATTTATCCTGCTTTAGCAATTGTTAAAAAATTTCAAGAAAAAGAAAAAGACTTAAATGTTTTATATATTGGAACCCATAATCGGATGGAGAATGATATTATTCCTAAAAATAATATTCCTTTTAAATCAATAAAAATTTATGGTTTTAGTAAAAATATTTTAAAAGATATCAAAAATGTCGGATATTTATATAAGGCTTATAATACTTGTCTTAAAGTAATGGAAGAATTTAAACCGGATGTTGTTATTGGAGTTGGGGGTTATGTAACTATGCCTGTTATAATGGCGGCCCGTAAATTAAAAATTAAAACAGTTATTCACGAACAAAATATGATTCCCGGGAAAACGAATAAATTTTTAAGTCGGGGAGTGAGTGCCGTTTTAACAACTTTTAAAGATAGTCAAAAATATTTTAGCAAAGATGTTAAGTGTATTTATACGGGACACCCTTGTGCCGATAATGTTCATTTGTTAAAGGCGGCCTCTAAAGAAAGTTTAGGTTTAAGTAAGAATAAAAAACTAGTTTTAGTTACCAGTGGTTCTCAAGGTAGCAGTGGCCTTAATGCCAAATTAATTGAATATTTAAAATTAGCAAAAGATGTGAGTTATGAAATATTATTTGTAACGGGTAAAAATAATTATGAAACATTTACGAAAGAAAATCATTTTTCGAAAAATATACATATTGTTCCTTATTTAGATAATATGGCCGGATTTTTAAAAAATTGTGATTTAGTTATAGGTAGAGCAGGTGCTGGTACTATTGTAGAACTTCTTGCTAGTAAAACCCCATCTATTTTAGTGCCTAGTCCAAATGTTGCTAATAACCATCAATATTATAATGCTTTAGAATTAGATAATAAAAAACTAGCTATTATGATTGAAGAAAAAGATTTAGATAGTCAAAAATTATTTGTAAGAATAAATGACTTATTAAGTGATAATGCAGAATATAAAATGCTAAAGAAAAATTTAATGGCTTATAAAACAGAAAATGCTAGTGAAAATATTTATAAAGTAGTAAAGGAGATTATTCATGAAGTTAAGTGATTTTGGGGAAGTTTATGAAAATGTTTCTTTAGAAAATTATAATACTTATGGTATTAAGACTAGAACTAAATATTTAATTAAAGTAAAAGATATTCCTAGTTTAATAGATTTACTTAAATATTTAGATAGTAATAATTTAAAATATTATCTTTTAGGTAAAGGATCGAATGTTATTTTACCAGATGAGGCTTTTGATGGAGTTATTATTACTTTAGATAATTTAAATAAGATAACGATTAAGGGTAATTTGGTGGAAGCGGAAAGTGGTGTCGTACTTGCGAAGCTAGTAAGTGAAGTCGTAAATAACAATTTAGGAGGATTAGAAAGTTTAGCCACTATTCCCGGTACTTTAGGGGGTGCTTTAAAAGGTAATGCCGGATTTTTAAAAGATATTACCATTTATAATTATGTCACCAGTGTAACCGTTATTAGAAATTATGAACTTGTAACTATTCAAAAAAAGGATATTGGTCTTGCTCATAGATATACCACATTTAAAGAAAATAATGATATAATAGTTAAAGCGAGTTTTGAGTTGGAAGAAAAAGATAAAGAAGAAATGATGAAAGTTATTCAAGAAAATCGCGAAAAAAGAATCAATACCCAACCAATGGAATATAAAAATGCGGGTAGTGTTTTTAAAAATCCAGAAGGTCTTTCTAGTGGTAAGTTAATTGATGAAGCCGGCCTTAAAGGACTTTGTATTGGAGATGCCGAAGTATCCGAAAAACACGCTAATTTTATTGTTAATAAAGGTAATGCCACTAGTAAAGATATCAAGGAGTTAATTAAAGAAATTCAAAGAAGAATTAAAGAAAAAGATAATATTGATTTAGAATTAGAACAAGTTATTGTTAATTGGGGTTAAATTATGGAAGAAAAAAAGACAAAAAAGAAAAGGAAAATTAGATTTAAAGGTTTAATTTTATTACTATTAGTAGGTTATTTAATTATTTCTGCAGGTATATATCTTTATAAGATGCCCATTAAAAGTATTAAAATAGAAGGTAATACTTATTTAAAAGATAATTATTTAACTAATTATTTAGATATTGATGGTAAGTCAATTTTTAAAGTTAGTAGTAAGAGTATAAAAAATAAATTAAAAAGTTTAGATTTAATTAGTGATGTAAAAGTTCATAAAAATATTTTAGGTAAATTAACAATTACAGTAGAAGAAGAAAAAGCTTTATTTTATAACTATAATAATAAGAAAATTGTTTTATCGAATGGTAAGGAAGTAGATTATCAAGAATCTTATTTAGGTATTCCCATTTTAATTAATATGGTTCCCGATAAAGTTTATACGGAATTTGTTAAAAAGCTAAATGATGTTGATAAAGATGTGTTAAGTCTAGTTAGTGTTATTGAATATTCCCCTTATGTGGTAAGTGGGAAGACCGTTGATGATAAAAGATTTTTACTTAGAATGAATGATGGCAATAATGTCTATATTAATACAATTAATATTAAAAAATTTAATGATTATTTAAGTATGTTAGAGGGTTACTTAAATAATAAAGGTAATGTTAAAGGTTGTCTTTATTTAGATAGTAATTTGGAAACTAGTGTTTTTGAAGAATGTGAAATGCCTGATGTAACTGAAGGTGATAACGATGCCGAATGAGAAAATAAATTATGATAAAGTTTTAGAAGAACTAATTAAAAATTTAGATGGTAAACCAACTTTACTTTTACATAGTTGTTGTGGACCTTGTTCGAGTTATGTTATTACTTATTTAAAAGATTATTTTAAGATAACCGTGTTGTATTATAATCCGAATATTGAACCAGAAGCAGAATATTTAAAAAGAAAAGGAGAACAAATTAAATTAATTCAAGAATTAAATGATAATGATGTTACTCTTTTAGATATCGATTATGATAATAAAAGTTACCGGGATAAAGTTAAGGGTAGAGAAGAAGACAGGGAAGGCGGACTTCGGTGTCACTTATGTTATGAATTAAGACTTAATAAAACAGCCCAAGTAGCTAAAGAAAAAGGTTTTGATTATTTTGGGACAACTTTAACCGTAAGTCCTTATAAAAATGCCCAAGTTTTAAATCATATTGGGGAAACCCTAGCAAATACTTATGATATAAAATGGTTATATAGTGATTTTAAGAAAAAAGATGGTTATAAGAAAAGTATTGAATTATCTAAAAAATATGCTTTATATCGGCAAGATTATTGTGGGTGTGAATTTAGTAAAATGCAAAGAAACGATTTGGAAAAATAATCGTTTTTATATGGTATAATATTTTTTAGGAAGGAAGTAACTATGCGGCAGTTAAAAATGGATGATAATTTTCAAAATTTAGAATTTGAAGAATTAGAACATTGGCAAAGTGTCAATGATATTCCTGAAGATGTTTTAAAATTTATTGATGATATTAGTAAAAGAAGAGCTCTTTATCTTTATAATGATCATAATTTTTATTGCCCTTTTTGTTTAAGTAAATTAAGAAATAATTTTCGTTGTCCCAAGTGTCATAAATCTTTCAAAAGATATAAAGATGAAAATGATATAATGACCTCAAGCTCTATCGAATCTTTACGAGATTGTTATTTTGAATATTATTATTATGTTTTTGATATCCAAAGCGAAGAAGTATTACTCTATATTTTAGAAGAAGATATCTCTTATAATAATCCTTTAACACTAGAGCTATATCGCACTTCCAATATTAAAATTAAAGAAATATTGCATCTAACTCAAAATGGTTATTATGAATTATTAAATAAAAATTATTATAGTTATAAAAGTATAGATTTAGAATTATTTAAGAAAGATGGTTCTTATAATTTAGATACTTTATTTCTATTTGATAATAAATATATTGATTATAATAGTGCTTATTTATATGTCGATAATTTGAATGATTTAAAAGATACTATTTATCGTTATACAAAAATATGGCAAGCTAAAGATTATTTAAAGAAGAAAATGGTTAGATTATCAAGTTTAGTTTATGCTCCTTTACATTTTAAAAGTTTTGAATATTTAATGCAAAATAAATTATATAATTTAGCCTTTAATGAAGGATATATTTTAAAAATGGATAGTAAAGATAAAATGTTACTATCTAAAAATAATAAATATTTAAAAATGCTTATTAAATATAATTTTGGCTTTGATGAATATTTAGCTTTAAGAATGTGTCCCACTTTAGATTTAGATTTAATTTGTTTTTTAAGTTTTAATATTGAAATTACCAAAAAAATTCAAGATATAGCTAACATTAATTTTGTTAAATTAAAAAATTATTTTGCTGAACATAAATATAGTGAGGGTATGTTAGTAGAATATTATGATTATTTAAAGTTAGCCCAAGATTTAGGTTTTGATTTAAAAGATAAAAAAGTATTATATCCTGAAAATTTAATCCAAGAACATGATAAATTATATTTAGATAATTTAGTTATTGAAGATAAAAATATTAATAAGAAAATAAAAAAGGTCGCTGCTAGTTTAATGGATAATTATTATGAAGATGAAAATTATGTTATTAAACCTATATTGGATTTAGAAGATTTAATAGATGAAGGAACAAAGCAACATAATTGTGTAAGAACTTATGCTAAAGATTATGCTAATGATTTAACCCATTTATATGTGATGCGAAAGAAAAGTAATTTAGCGGAATCTTTTGTAACTATTGAAGAATATCATAATAAAATAATTCAGGCCCGATGTAAATATAATGAAGCACCCGATGCAAATACTATAAAAATTATTCAAAATTGGGTTAAAACGATTAAGAGATAAATTAGTAAATTAAAACATATTATTTAAGTGGTGAATAATATGTTTTTTAATGATATTCATATAAGAATAAGATTTGTTTTATTAGTTATTATTATTGTTTTAATTTTAGTTAT
>CANPYA010000088.1 GCA_947587565.1 uncultured Bacilli bacterium
TACACAAAAAAATAACTACTCTGATAAAATAGTTATTTCTAGTTTCATAACTCATCGCATCATTTAAAATTACTCTCCATAATTTTAAATATAACCATTATATTATCAGTATATGGGGCGAATCGCTTATCTTTAGAGTTTAACTTTCTCTTAAACAATTGCTTCTGTCTAGCGCAGATAAGATTATTTTTTATATAATTTATTTACTAACAATATATCGTTCACACATATCGACATTATTATATAAATAATAACTACTAGATATGACTACTAAATACATTATTCTACTAGACAATATTATTATATGCCAAGTTTAAATAATTTGTCAATATTTTTGAACGAATTTCTTCAAAAAATTTTACAATAGCTAAAAATTAAGGCAAAAAACAAGATAACTTCGACCGGCAAGATTGGAATACAATCAGTAAACCGGTTAGAAATTATCCTGTTTATATTAAGAATATTAACATGAATTACTACACATGTCAATACGATATAATGAAAAGAGAACCAAAGAAAAAATTTCTTATTAGTTCTCTACCATTTTCCCGCGGAATTATTTATTACTCGCTAACCATCCGTAAGCGAGAAACATCGTCGCACAGAATTATTTATTACTCGCACCATCTGTAAGCGAGAAACATTTTCAAAAATGGTGTACTCTTTCGAATACTTCTATAATTTAATACATTTTTTTAACTTTGTCAACCGGACAAAATAAAAATTTTAAGTATAAGGTTTGACTAAGTTTTAAATAACACCTATAATTTAATTAAGAAATAAAATGGAGGTAAAATTATGCAAGATATCATAGACTATGTATTTGAATGGAATAACGAATCATCCAAAAATGGATTAGAAAGATTAATTGAAGATAGATGTAATGAAGCCGAAGAAAAAGCAAAAATAAAAATAGCTAAAAATATGCTTAATCTAAATATTTCTCTTGCTAATATTGAAAAATCTACGGGGTTATCTAAAAGTCAAATAGAAAGCATTAAAAGATAAGCACCAAACTTATCTTTTTTGAATGCATTTATTTCTAACCTTCTTTAAATTTAACCATTTTGCATTATCTTGTTTAAATGTCTCTAACTCTTCCCATAAATATTCTTTCCTATGACTATTTAAATATTCTTCTTGTTCTTTACCTAAATCATAATCTAGATCATCTTTAATTGCATTAAATCTTTTTAATTCCAATTCATAGGCTTTAATTACTTCTTTAACACTAGTTATAAATTGTAAAGCATTAGAAAATCCTTGATTATACAAAGAATACTCTTTTAAAAAACTAACTATATAATTATTGAATCTCTTAAATAATTCTCCCTCATTATATTCGGGCATTATATAAAGTGAATTATCAGTATTATCTAAATTAATTAATTGAATTTGTTCATTATCTTTAACACTATAAAAGATACTAAAACTTTTATAGTTAAATCTTTCTTCTTTAGTACTCTTTGAAACATTTTCTAACTCTACTGCATCATTTACCGCTGTACTTTTAAAATAAAAATCTAATATTTGCGGAAAAATAACATTAAGAAAATAATTAATTTCTAAATTTAATCTTGTATCAATATCTTGGGGTACTTCCTTTGCTATTTCCAAATATTCTTTAAATTTCTTTAAAGTTATTTCTTTCTCTCTTTTTATCTTTTCTTCTCTTAATCTTTGTATCTCTTTTTCTTTAATTCTTTCTTGAATTAACACTTCACAATACATACCATAATCTTCATAAGCACTCATAACAATTACCTCTTTCCTTCTTTAAAGCCAGAAAAAAAGAACCCCTTTAGGCTCTTCCAGCATATTTACCATCACTAGTAGAAATTAAAATCTTTTCTCCTTCATTAATAAATAAAGGTACTTTAACTACTTTACCTGTTTCAATCTTTGCATCTTTTTGCGCATTAGTTGCAGTATTACCTTTAACTGCCGGTACTGTTTCGACAACTTCATATTCAATTTTTTCTGGTAAAGTTATCCCAATAATTTCTCCTTCATAAAAATCAATTGAAATATCAATGCCTTCTTTAATAAAGTCAGCATCACTACCTAAAATACTTCTAGGTACTTCAATTTGTTCATAAGTTTCATTATTCATAAAGACTAAATTATCGCCACTAGCATATAAATATTGAACTTTAGTCTTATCAATATGGGCTCTTGTTATTTTGATATTAGTATTAAATGTTTGTTCAACAATAGAACCAGTTCTTAAATTTTTTAATTTAATTCTAACAAAAGCAGGTCCTTTACCAGGTTTAACATGTTGAAATTCTTGAATTAAACAAAGATTACCATCAATAATAACAGTCATGCCATTTTTAATATCATTAATATTTATGTTCATAAATTAACTCCTCTCTTTATTTTATTATTTTTTTTCTTTTGCTACAACATTTTTACGACATTTAGGACAATATTTTTTGATTTCTAAACGTTCAGGATTATTCTTTTTATTTTTGCTTGTAGGACGTAATTCAGCACCACATTCAGTACAACGCATTGTAACATAATTACGGTTTTCATTTTTAGCCATATAAAATCCTCCTCACTTCTTTTCTCAACTATTATATCAAACTTTTATTTATTTTCAAAGAGAAAGTTTGTAATACCTGCAGAAATATAACGTGTAACATACACTTTACTATAATTATATTCTCTTTGGACATAAATATTTGGGGCCATAACGACTAAACTATATTCGGGATTATCATAAGGAGCAAAACCCACAAAAGCAATCGAAGTAGTCTTTGTATCCATTACGCCATCATTATTGGTATCGATAAATGTTTCACTTGTACCCGTTTTTCCCGCCGGATTATATTTACTATTTATGTAACTTCGGGCGGTCCCACTAGTGGTTGCTAAATGCATCGCTTCTTTTAGTCGACTTAAATATTTATCTTCTAAACTAACTTTATTTACTATTTCATAATTATTTTTTAAAATAACTTCCTCGTTATTTCTTACCTCTTGCATCAAACTTGGTTTTCTTCTTGCTCCCATACTAGCCACTGTACTAACATATTGAAATAATTCAATCGGTGTATAAGTATCATATTG
The DNA here is from genome assembly GCA_947587565.1 of uncultured Bacilli bacterium. Lineage (GTDB taxonomy): Bacteria > Bacillota_I > Bacilli_A > RF39 > UBA660 > SIG200. Next base: position 3,079 of record CANPYA010000088.1, read on the forward strand.
CCCAATACTTAAATTAAGAAGTAAATCACTTTGAGCTAAACTTCCCTTTATACCCGTCATCTCATTCGGTAAATCAATCCCCGTTAAAGCGCCTAGTCCATATTCTTTAAAAACACCCCGAAATTTATTAAAATCCGCTTCAGTAGTGGGTAATTTCATATTATAAGTGTAATTATAACCCGTAAGACCAATCGCAATTCGAAATTGATAATAATTACTACTTTTAGCAATTGCTGTTAAATCATTTATTTTGCCTAAACTTTTATAACTACATTTAATCGGTACTTGATAAAGTTTCACACAACTATCTGTTACACTTGACCCAATATCAATTACTCCATATTTATACCCTGTACTAATCGTTGCCATTTTCACAACTGACCCGACGGTATAAGAAGTATTAATTAAATTAGTATTCACATTTTTAAATATTTCTTTATCTTTATCTAATAATTTTTGCCCACTTAAAGCCAGAATCTCTCCGGTACCAGGTTTACCCACAATACTATAAGTTTCGGTATAATATTCCGTATTAGCTCTTTTTTTAATATTTAACATATTCTCTTTAATTAAACTTTCTAATTTTAACTGCACATCAATATCAATCGATAATACTAAATCATAGCCACTTCTTCCTTCTTTAACTAACTCTAAAGTATTATCATCACTCACTAAATATAAATCTTTTTCCCCTTTTAAATAATCTTCATAATAACTTTCTAAATAAGATAAACCTACCGTATCATTTAAACTATACCCTTTTTCTAAATATTCTTCTTTTTTATCTTTCGGAATACTTCCAATAGTTCCAAAAATATCTTTTAAAGTATCCCCATAATTATAAACTCTTTCCCAAGTAAGTTCCGTAGTTATTCCTTTAATATTGGCATTTATTAATGTATTGTATTCATCGTCACTAATACCCTTAACAATTTCTTTTTTCTCATAAGAATACCCTTTATTCATTAAAGCATAAATCGTCGCAATTTCTTTTTCTTCATCACTAAACTTATTTAACTCTTTATCTGTAATTCTTTCTATTTTTAAATTCTTAATATCTTCACTACTTAACTTTCTTCTTTCATATAAATCCCATTCTTCCTTTTTTATTAAATCATCCCCATTATTATGAGTTAATAAATAATAATTTTTAAAACTATTTTTATTTATTTCCACATTTAAAATCTTACTTAAATCTTTTGCAATCTCCAATTCTTCTTTTATCGTTATACCTTTTTCTTTCGTATAAAAAACCGTTTTAACTCCCTTATTATCCACTAAAACTTTACCATTCCGATCAAGTATTCTTCCTCTGGGGGCACTTTCCCCATAGACATAATTAGTGGTCTTTTCTAAAAGTTTAGCCTTGTATACATCCCTCTCATATATATTTATATATAATACTCTTCCTATAAGCATTAAAAAGATAATTATTAATATTCCGTATCTTTTCATAATTCCACCATTATTAGTATGGTTTTATTAAAAGTATAGTATTCATTTTATTTTTTTCGAATACATTATAATAGGTGGTCAAGATGTATAATTTAATTGTTAATTATATGAGTAAGATAACAAAAGAAGATATGAATAATTTTGCTCTTAGTAAAGGTGTTAATCTATCCGAAAGTGAATTAGATTTTACTTATGATTTTGTTATGAAAAACTATCAAAACTTTTTAAAAAATCCTAAATTATTTAATATTGAACGCTACAAAAATCATTACACAGAAGAAAACTTTAGTAAAATTACTAAAGTCTTCAATGAATATTTTCAAAAATATGCCAGTTACTTATAATACTCTCTAATATCCCTTATTAAATTGGAATTAAATATTCCCTCTCTTAACATTTTAATTTCAAATTTATAAGGAGGATAGACTAACTCTTTTTCCGTATCTTCTTTGTTAATATAAGGTGTTTCTAATATTTTAGGAACATTTTTTAATTGTTCATTATTAAGTAT
>CANPYA010000089.1 GCA_947587565.1 uncultured Bacilli bacterium
TTAGGATTTTTTCGGGATTTTAACTTTTTTAATAAAACTCCCTTTTACTTCGGGAGTTTTATTTAAAATCTAACGTTATTATAAATTCGTAGATTAATTTAACATTATAAATATGCAACATTAAAATTTTTATATAAATATAATAAAAAAGGTGTATCACTTTATACGTTTTAAGTATAAATGGCAAAATTTGGTAATTTAAAGAAGTAAAATTAAATTGGAGGTACCCATTATGCTTAGATTAAAAGAGATTAGAGAGGATCGAGATTTAAAACAAATAGATATTGCCAGTGTTTTAAATGTAACCCAAGCGCAATATTGTCGTTATGAATTAGGAGTAAATACTCTACCTTTAGATAAATTAAATATTTTAGCAGATTATTATAAAACCAGTACCGATTACTTACTATATCGCACCGAAGAAAGAAAGCCGTATCCTAAATCTATTATGCGCGATTATAAAGATTTTTCCCAAAATAAAAAAGAACGTGTCAAAAATTAACTTGAGACGTTTTTTAATTCATAGCTCTTTTAAACATTTTTTCTAAATCATAAATGCTAAATTTAATAATCGTTGGTCTTCCGTGCGGACAATTATAAGGATTATCACACTTAACTAAATTTTTAAGTAAACCTTCTATTTCTAACATGGAAATATGTTCATTGGCTTTAATCGCCATTTTACAAGCTAAAGTAATCGCCACACTTTCCCGAAATTTAATAACATCAAACTCCCCTTTTAAATTAATAATTAAATCGATAATTTTTCGAATTGATTCTTCTTCATAACCCGTTTTTAACCAGGTAGGATGTCCTTTAACAATAATCGTATTAATCCCAAAATCTTCAAATTTAAAACCTAAATTTTTAAATATCTCTTCATGATTTTTAAATTCGATATATTCACTTTGCGCCATTTCAATACTTATCGGAATTAATAAATCCGTAACCATTATTTTATCATTTTTTAAATTAGCTAAATAATTTTCATAGTTAACTCGCTCTTGCGCCGCATGTTGATCTAGTAAATAAATTCCTTCATCATTTTCACAAACAATATAGGTACCTAGACAAAGACCAACAGGATATAAAACTAAACTTTTAAATTCTTCATTTTTAACAGCATCTTCCACCTTTTCTTCCCCAAAATCAAAGGTTGTTTGGGTGCCATCTAAATCTTTAAATTCGGGTAAGGGTGCAAAATTACTTTGAATATCTACGACATCTTCTTTTTTGATGGCATCCGGAATTAACAAGCTATCATATAAAACATTTTTAATAGTTTCATAAAGTAAATTATGTAAAGAATCCATCTTACTTAATTTAACATCTTGTTTAGTAGGATGAATATTTACATCTACTAAAGTGGGATCCGTTTCAATATTTAAAACAACTACGGGATATTTACCATCAGGTTTATAAGTATAATAAGCATCATTTATCGCTCTGTTGATATCATTATTCCGGACAATTCGCCCGTTAATAAAAGTTACCATATGATTTCGGCTTGACTTTAATATTTCCGGTTTACAAACATAACCTTTAATTTCAAAATCATCATTTAAAGCCTTAACCTCTAACATTTTAGAAGAAATATTACTCCCATATATTTCATGGATTGTTTTTAAGAGATTCCCACTACCACTCGTTTTAACTACCACATTACCATTATTAGTTAAAGTAAAAGCAATATTCGGTTTCGCTAAGGCTTCTTTTTCAATATAACTTGTTGTATTAGCCAGTTCCGTTACATCTGATTTTAAATATTTAAGTCTAGCAGGGGTATTATAAAACAAATTAGTAATGGTTATTCTAGTACCCTTCCTGCTTGGCGCTGGTTTTTCTTCAATTAATTCGCCACCTTTAATATGAATATGAGTTCCCACCTCTTTTTGACAAGTTTCCATAATAACTTCGGAGACACTCGCAATAGAAGGCAAAGCTTCACCACGAAACCCTAAAGTATCAATGAAAAATAAATCATCATCCCGGTATATTTTACTAGTGGCATGTCTTTGAAAGGCTAAAAGAGCATCTTCTTTATCCATACCAATACCATCATCGATAACAGTTATTTCATCTAGACCACCTTTAAGTAAATTAACCTTGATATTATTCGCCTTTGCATCAATACTATTTTCGACTAACTCTTTTACGACAGATGCACATTTTTCAACCACTTCACCGGCTGCAATTTTATTGGCTAAATTTTCACTCATTACTTTTATAACACTCATACTATACCACTTTCTTAATTATTGAATTTCGAATATTTAATTCCTTATCACTTTTTATTTGCACATTTTTAGAAGCATAAATAAACCCATTAGCTAGTTCAATATCTTGTCCATTTAACACATATTCATGTGAAAGTTCAATATCTTTCTTTTTACTAGATATAACTATACTATCATTAATATAAACAGTTATACTTCCTGTACCTTGCAATTTTAAGTCTTCAATTTGATAAACAAAATTAGGATTTAAATTAATAATTTTAACATTTAACTTACCATCAGTAATTCTTTTTTTATTTAAGACAATACCTGGCGTATCATAAATAACATAATCTAAATATTTTAATTTAATAAAATCTAGTGTTGTATTATCATAATGACTAGTTGTTAAATTACTAGAAATTAAAGTATTGATTAAAGTTGATTTACCACTAGAGGTTTCCCCACAAAAGATTACATCTTTTGCATCTTCTATTAAACTAATTAAATTATTTAAGTAATACTTATTTTTAGCACTGATAAATAATACTTCACTATCTATACTATAACTATTTTGAATATTTTCGGCTAAATGTTCTAATTTTAAATTATCCGGAATTAAATCACATTTATTAATAACTAAAACTTTTTTATTTTTAATACTTTTAAATACTTCGATTGTTTCTTTATCTAAATGTAAAATATCGGTAAGCATAATCGTAAATAAACCTAATTTATTTATTTTATCTATAATCTTACTATTATCAAAATTAGTAATTTTTCTTTCTTCATTATAATGAATTGTTTTAAAACATCTTTCACAATATTTATTTTTTAAATCTTTAGTATAACCTAACTTACTTTGATCAGTATTTTGCAAAGTTATGCCACAACCAATACACTTACTCATAATATTTTCCTTTAAAAAGAATGCCTTTTTTATTTAATTTTTTAATAATTTTTCTTTCAAAATGACGATTAATTCTTGTCGCAAGGGGCTCATCTTCACTAATCGCATTAACTAAAATAGTTGTAAAATTCATTTTATTCCCCGCCCAAATATCGGTTAAGAGTTCATCACCAATAAAGGCAATCTCCGTATCTTTAAAATGATATAAGTCCATTATCTTCTTTAATTTTTTAACACTCGGTTTAGAAGAAGAAAAAGAGGAATCGATATTTAACACTTCTTTAAAAGGACGAATGCGATTTTTATTACTGTTTGATACTATAATTACTTTAAAATCATCACTTAAATCAAAAATTAATTCTTTTAATTTAGTATCGGGATAATCCATTTCGTAACTCGCTAAAGTATTATTTAAATCAAATAATAGACATTTAATTCCTCTCTTTTTTAATTTTTTATAATTAATTGTATATATACTTTGCATATACATATCTGGTACAAATATATCCATAGACATTCTCCTTTAAAATAAACTTAATTGGGCTGATTCAGGCATGCCCGCAAAAACATTTAAACTTCTTAATTTATCCATCGTGGAAACATTAACTTTCCCTCTTGTTTGGAAGTCTTCGACACAGAAATATTCTTTCTTATCACGCTCTTCCACTATTTGATTAGCTACAGCTTCCCCTAAACCATCTAAAGTAATAAATGGACTAATTAAAGTTTTACCATCACTATCAATGACATAATTTTTAGCAAGACTTCTTTTAATATCAATATTTCCAAATTTAAATCCGCGAGCGGTGGCTTCTAGAGCTAGTTTTAATGTTTCTAAAAGATCTGCCTCTTTACTACTGGCTTCATCACCTTTAGAAATTATTTCATTAATTCTCGCCTTTATCGCATCATAACCTTTAATCATGGTTTCAATTTCAAAAGTATCAAAACGGGTTGAGAAATAAGAAGCATAATATTCGGCAGGATAATGCACTTTGAAATAAGCAATTCGAAAAGCACTCATAACATAAGCTGCGGCATGGGCTTTTGGGAACATATATTTAATTTTCGAACAAGAATCAATATACCAATCTGGTATTCCGGCTTCTTCCATTGTTGCTTTATGTTTTAACCAACCTTCAGGGTCTTTAGAAGCTTTACCTTTTCTAACAAATTCCATTATTTTGAAGGCTTTAATTGGTTCCATCCCACATTGAATTAAGAAAACCATAATGTCATCCCGACAACCAATAACTTCTTTAAAAGGAACAATGCCTTTTTTAATTAACTCTTGCGCATTACCTAGCCAAACATCCGTACCATGAGATAATCCAGATATTTTGATAAGTTCTCCAAAAGTAGTTGGTTTAGTATCTTTAAGCATACCAATCGTAAAATTGGTTCCAAATTCCGGAACTCCTAAAGTACCAGTATCATTCATAATTTGTTCTTTAGTAACTCCTAGAGGTTCAGGAGATAAGAATAAACCCATCGTTTCTTTATCATCAAATGGTACCGTTTTAACATCAATACCGGTTAAATCTTGAAGCATCCGGAGCTGCGTTGGATCAGTATGACCTAAAATATCGAGTTTTAAAACGTCTTGATCAATCGCATGGTAATCAAAATGGGTAGTTCGCCATGCCGCATCGACATCTTCAGCGGGATATTGATAAGGCGTAAAATCATAAACATCCATATAACCCGGAATAACAACAATACCTCCTGGGTGTTGACCTGTTGTTCTTTTAACCCCAACACAACCGGCGGCGAGTCTTTCCACTTCAATTGGCCGCATAACAATATCAAAGTCTTCACAATACTTTCTGACAAAGCCAAAAGCAGTTTTTTCAGCAACTGTGCCAATAGTTCCCGCCCGGTACACATTATCTTCT
>CANPYA010000090.1 GCA_947587565.1 uncultured Bacilli bacterium
ATTATGTTCTTGGCCATGACCCACTCTAATATATTTATCAATGCCAATATCTTTAGCATAATGACTAAGCGCTTGTTCACAAACAAAACTAGCTCTTTTTTTAGTCATTTCACCTTCTTTATAATCGGTATTTAAATAAAAGTATTCACTCGTAATAAGTTCTAAGACAGCATCCCCTAAATATTCTAATCTTTCATAATTTTTACATTCTTTATGTTCATTAGAATAACTACTATGGGTTAAAGCTTCCATTAATAATTCTTTATCAATTTTTTTTAAATCATAAGTATCTATAAAATCCATACTATCACCATAAGAAGATTATAACACATTTTCTATTAGTTTTTAAAGATTAATCTATTATTTTATTTTAGTAATTCTGGCATAACCATTACCCATATTACCAACCATCGACCCACCATTATAACTTGGCATCGTATCATTACCGGCGATCATTACCGGATCAGAAAATACTTTACCACTATAATGATTTGGTGAATCACTATGAGTTATATTATTTACAGTTGATTCTTTTGTTATGGCTTTACAACCAGGATAACCGGAGATGTATGATGAACCTCCACCAGCATTGGCACCAGATGCTGCTTCACCACTATAGTAACCATTTCCAGGAATACAAGTACCAAAATTTGCTATACCAAAACTATATTTTTCTTGAGTTGCTCCATAGCCACCACGAGTATTCCATTTACTACTAAATCCACTACCATCGCCACCAGTTAAGGTACCACCATAGCCACCATAACCACCAGTATAATAGGATCCGCCACCACCAGCAGCGACCATAATTCTGGATTTTAAACCATTAAAATTATCCCATTCACCATTTTCCAGCCTAACATCTGTTGCTCCTCCTCCGCCAGAACAAGAGCCAACTTTAGAGCCATTAAATGAATTATTTGGATTTGTATTAAGACAATCATTACTAGTATATGTTGGATTTTCTCCTACATAAATATATAATTTATCATTCTTTTTTAAATCAATATTTCCACTAGTATAAGCACCCAATCCACCCGGTGATACATCATATCCACCACCACTTGCTCCCCATAATTCTATCTTGTATGTGCCATCTTTAAATACAGTAAATGTTTCATAATTGCCTTTAAAATTATAATCAAAATATTCTTGGTTATTTTCATCATCTAAACTTATTTTAAATGGTTCTGATATTGTCCCTTCTCCAGTTATTAATATATCACTAGATAAATAAAATACTGGTCTTATGGATAAACTAGCATAAGAACGATTACTATCAAAATTACCATTTCGATAAATAGTTCTTATAACTAAACTAGTTCCCTCAAATCCCTTTCTTGTCATTGTAAATTCCATACTTTTAAATAACCAGGAATTAATTAAATTACTATTACTACCAGTAGTTGTTGAACTATACCCTAATAAATAATCATGCATATACATTAGACCCATTGGAGCTTCTACATAGTCTTTATTTTTATCCCAGGTATATGTTTCATTCGTTGTAGTTTCAGCTTTTATACTTCTTGTTGTCTCGATTTCCCCAGTTTCAACTTTGTAAAAATATAAACCATTAAAGTTATAATAACTACCTGTTGTATCCCCATACATCCATTTATGATTTTGAATAATCTTTTCCTGTAATTTACTATCTAAGGAATTATAAAATGAATCTATATTATCATTTAAACTGTGGTATATTAAACTATCAGGCCATTTGATATCGACAGTATAATCGTCATACCATTTTTGCGCGGCTAAATAATTTTCTTTTATTACTTTTAATTCACCTGTTTCAGTTACGCCAATTATGCGGTATAAATCATTTCCTTCTAAAGAACAATCACTTCCTAAACATAGATAATTGTTATCTACTACTTTTTCATTATCAATGATAAATTCACTACTTTTGACAGCTTGATAACGATATAAACCTCCAACTATATCTTCACTTAATGAATTATTTGTATCTTTACTTCTTAAGTATTCTAATATTTCATTTTTATCAAAATATAATGTACAATAGACTGTTTTATTGCTTGTTATTGTAACATTATTACCTAAACTATTTATTACATTTTCCATTGAATTACCATTTTCATCAACACATTTACTTAAATTTTTATTAACATAATAATTTTTTGGAAATAAATTATCTCCTTTATATTCTACATATTCATCATTTTCTTGAATATACATGGCAAATTGTTTTTTATCCACTTTGTTTTCTTCTTTATTTATTTCCTTATGTAAAAAAGATTGGTATGTTAAATTTACCATTATTATTTCCATCAATAATAGAATTGTTACCAATACTTTTTTATATTTCAATCTCATAAGACACATCTTCTATCCTATGATTTTATTATAAATTATTACCCCCCCCAGTCAACATTTTTTATTCAATTTTTTTATTTTTATTTAAGAGAATTTTAACAATTTTAACCAATTAAAAAAGGCTTTTTGCCTTATTTAATTTTCGTTATTCGCGCATAACCATTTCCTGTATTACCAACCATTGTGCCACCATTATAATTAGGCATTGTATCATTACCCGCAATCATTACTGAATCAGAAAACACTTTACCACTATAATGATCTGGTGAATCACTATGATTAATATTACTTTCAGTTGATTCTTTTGTTATAGCTTTACAACCTTCATAACCAGATATGTATGATGATCCTCCGCCACCACCAGACCAAGAACCTCCCGGATGATTACCATGGCCTCCTCCATAGTAGCCTCCTCCGCCTCCAGAAGATGTATAATAAATACTACTATCTCTAGCACTTTGAGAATAACCTCCTTGACCAAATTTTCCTACCATGGTAGCTGTTTTTACTGGATCTAAAGCTGATTTAAACGCTTCTCCTGGTTCACCACCACTTGTTTGACCTGCCCCATGTCCACTATAATTAAAACTTGCATCACAAAGCCAATGAGCATCTATACCATTTAATGTACCACCATCACCACGTTGATTATCTGCATTTTCATCTATATAATACAAATAGACACTTCCTCCACCACCAGCGGCTACCATAATACGTGACTTTAAACCATTAAAATTATCCCACTCACCATTTTCAAGCCTTACATCAGTTGCTCCACCTCCAGGTGATTCTCCAGGTCCACCGCCATTAAAAATAAACTTAGCATGATCAATCCCATTATAATTTTCACCTACATAAACATATAATTTATCATCTTTTTTAAGTTCAATACTGCCTTTAGTATAAGCACCTCGACCAGCGCTATCAACACGAGAGTTATAATTTTCATTACCTGATGCTCCCCATAATTCTATCTTATATGTTCCATCTTTAAATACGGTAAATGTTTCATAATTACCTTTAAAAGGATATTCAAATGTTTCATTACCGTTTTCATCTTCTAAACCGATTTTAAATGGTTCAGCAAGTGTACCTTCACCGGTTATTAATATATCACTAGACAAATAAAAGACAGGTCTACCAGCATAATTATTTGTAAGACCATTCATCATAAAGTCTCCATTACTAGTAATATCATAAGCAAAACATTTTTCAGAATCACAAGGATATCTTTCTAATGTCCATTCATAATTTGCATAAGCTTTTTCTTGTTCTAACTGATTATTTCCTAAGAAAAGCCATGATGTTGAAGCTTCTTCATTATCATTTGGACCATTAGTACTATAAGAAAGCAAATAATCATAAAGATGAAGAAGTCCCACATAAGCATTTACTGTTTTTGAACCATTCATTTCAATATTGTACATTTCCTTAGCATCATAACTTGTAGTGAAAATTTTATTATAATGCCAAGTATGTATAACAATTTTTTCTTGCAAACTACTATCTAATTCATTATAAAATAGATAATTGCCAGTAGAACCATTCAACATATGGAACAAATTACTATCCGGCCAATCGACATCATCTAATCTATTAACATGCCATGAATATGAAAGTAATGAGGGAATTTTTTTAATAACTTTTAATTCACCAGTTTCTGTTACCCCAATTATGCGGTATAAATCTTTACCATATTCAGTACAATCATCACCTAAACAAATATAATTTTCCACATCATTTGTTACATTTTCATTTTCATCTTTAGCATATATCCCTTGATAACGATACATATCAATTGCTATATCTTCACTTAATGCTCCCTTGGTATCTTTATTTCTTAAATATTCTAATATTTCATTTTTATCAAAGTATAATGTACAATATATGGTTTTATTACTAGTTATTGTAACACTATTTCCTAAACTACTTATCGCATTTTCCACTGGATTATCATTTTCATCAACACATTTGCTTAAACTTTTATTGACATAATATCCTTTAGGAAATACACTATCTCCTTTATATTCCACATATTTATCATTTTCTTTTATAAACATAGCAAATTGTTTATTAGTTATTTTATTTTCTTCCTTATTTATTTCTTTATGCAAAAAAGATTGGTATGTTAAATTTACCATAAATATTTCAATTATTAAAAGTATTGTTATTAAAAATTTTCTATATTTCAATTTCATAAAATACATCTTCTATCTTATGATTTTATTATAAATTATTACCCCCCCCAGTCAACATTTTTTATTCAAAATTTTATTTTATTTAGAAAAAATTTTAACAATTTTAATCAATTAAAAAAGGCTATGTTTGCCTTTATTTAATTTTCGTTATTCTCGCATAACCATTTCCAGCATTACCAACCATTGTGCCACCATTGTAATTAGGCATTGTATCGTTACCGGCGATCATTACGGATTCCGAAAATACTTTACCACTATAATGATCTGGTGAATCACTATGCGTTATATTACTTTCTGTTGATTCTTTTGTTATGGCTTTACAACCTGGGTAACCTGATATGTATGATGAACCACCTCCGGCACCACCATGTAAAGAACTACCACCAGCATAATAACCACTTCCACCTCCTGATTGACCAGTTTCTGCATAGCCAAAT
>CANPYA010000091.1 GCA_947587565.1 uncultured Bacilli bacterium
ATTTTATTTTATAATTATATTAAGGTGATGTTCTTATGTATAAAACTGGTTTTGATCGTAATCAACTTGTCCTTTTTCCTCCTACTTTAGATGATATAATTGAAAAAGATAGTATTGTTCGAGTTATTGATGCTTTCGTTGAATCCGTTAATTTTAAAAAATTTAAATTTAAATATTCTCAACCTAGCGTTAAAGGTAATAGACCTTTTGACCCAAAAGATTTAACTAAACTTTATTTATTTGGTTATAACAAAAAAGTTCGTTCTTCTCGTTCTCTTAATTATTTTGCTAAAACTAATATTGAATGTATCTGGCTTCTTAAAGGGTTAAAACCTGACCATCGAACTATTTGTGATTTTCGGAAAAATAATGCTGATCAGCTTAAATTAGTTTTTTATGAGTTTAATCTTTCTTTAAAAGAATTAAAATCTCTTTCTAATGTCCAATCTCAAGATGGTGTTAAAGTTATCGCTGTTAATTCTAAAGAACGAAACTATACTTTAAATAAAGTTGATGACAGAATACAAAGAATTAAAAATCATATTGATGACTATCTTAATATGGTTGATTTTTATGATAACGTTGAAGATAGTTTTGCTAATCTTAGTGATACTGATAAAGCTAGAAAACTTATCGAAAATATTGATGAATTTGTTAATAATGACCCTTCTTTTAATAAAGAAGAATATGTGGCTGAATTAAAAAAATATATCAGCAAGTTTGATGAGTATCAAAATATTCAAAATACTATAATTGAAAGTGGTGATACTCAAATTTCTTTAACTGATAAAGAATCTAAATTAATGAAAAACAATGGTAAATTTAATGTTTGTTATAACAACCAAGTTATTGTTGATGAAAACCACTTTGTCACTGACTTTTCTGTTACTGATGAACCAGCTGACTTAGGTAGTATTACTGATATATCTAAAAATGTTAAAAAAATTTACGGTTTTGAAACTTTAACCAATATTACTGATAAAGGTTATAACAAACGAGAAGATATGGTTAATGCTTTAGAAAATGGTATCTTTCCAGAAGTTACTCCAGGTAAAAAGCAAGACGATACTTATTCTCTTGAAACAGTATATGAAGAAAATGAAATTACAGATGAAATGGTTAATAGTTTAGAAAGTGAAGATATTAAAAAATGTTTACGGGCTGGTGTTGTACCTAATATATATAAAGATAAAATAAGTAATGTTAAAATTAAAGAAAAAAATATTGTGGAAAACGGTGATATTGAAATAGATGATAATGTTAGTGAACAAGAATTAAGAGACCAAGCAATTAATAATAATTGCTTTACAAGGCACATAAAATCGGATAAAGTCTTTTGCCCAATGGGTGAAATTTTAAGAAAAAAATCTGTTAGTAAATCAGGTATAAGATATTGTAATAAATTTGCTTGTAAAAATTGTAAAAATCCTTGTTGTAATTCAAAATATAAAACTGTTGATTTTAAAAAAGGTCAAACCTTAGTTATTCCTAAAAATAATACTACACTTAAAATTACTAAACAAAAACCTGTAAAAAAGAAAATTAAAGTTGTTTGTTTTGAATACAAAATTGACAGAGATTTAATTCAAAAGCGAATGTTCTTATCAGAACTTCCACATGCTATGTTGAAAAGATGGCGAGATGCGGGTTATGTTTTACTGAAATGTAAGAAAAAGGTAACCGGAGAATATGCAATTTACTATTGTTCGGAAAACATTTTGCATGCCAAAAATTTGATTGGTGTTGAAAGATTAATTGAATATTTCAAAAATAAAAAGGAAAATCTACTAAAAATAGCATAATATTTCGTTAATATTATGCTATTTTCGTATTTTTTTGTTTAATTTTTATTTTTTAATATATTTTGATATAAAAAAATTAAATTATGTTTTAATTTTTTTAATTGTCGGACAACCTCCCCCTCGAAAGTCAATAAAAAACAACCAATTAAATGGTTGTTCGAAATAACTTAATTAACTAACAGATGAACAATTATATGCTGCTGCTTCAGTATCATTACCAGTTGGCGAATAATCTTTAACTTCATCACCAGTAACTTCATCAGAAGTAGTATCTATTGAGTATTGTGTATTATGAACTTTAGTTGTATATGTATAGAAGTTTTGACCACTTTTAGTACTTACAACAACATAACCTTGATAGTCACTTGCAAGAGCTTTTTGACTTTTTTCTAGATGTCCTAATTCAACTAACTTTTTCATTGTAAAGCAATATTTTGTTGTATCACCACTGGTAATTTTTCTATAATCTTTATGTGTGCCATCGTCAACTAACATTCCAGTTCCATCACGGTGAGTATCAATGGCAATCATTGTCATTTCATCACCTGCTGCCGAAATAATACTATTTACTTCTGTAGCAAAAGCATCCTTTCGCATTTTAGCCGCTAGTGGTAAAACTGTTGCCATAGTCATAGCCATAACAATAGCAAGTATAACTATTACTGCTAATAATTCAATTAACGTAAATCCTTTATTATTTAATTTCTTACTTTTAAATGTTTTCATTAACATCGTCCTCTATTCTAAATTAATCTTACAATAATTATTATTCTTTGTCAATTGGTTTATTATACATTTGACACAATTTTTTTAAAAAGTTATATCAGCACTAGCAATATTTCCAACTTTGTCTTTAACACATATTTTATAATTTCTTTTAGCCCCTTTACTAACTTTTATAGTATTACTAGTACTATAAGATAAACTAGCTGTACAACTAGCGACTGCTCCAATATAATAACCCGTAATACCTGAACCCTTATCACTAGCCATAATAGTAACATTCTTATCTTTATCAGTGGCAAAACGATCAGTTATTTTAGTTTCACTTGCATAGATAATTGGTTTTTCATTATCAACTTTAATATTTTTAGAATTAGTATACCGATTTATTTTACCATTAGTTTCATACATAGTTACTTGAAAAGTATATCTTGCATCTAAAACTCCCACAATATTATCTATAGTTATTTCATGAGTACCAATTTTAGAATAGCCACTACTACTAGTCCAACTACATTGATTTTTAGTACAATCAATATTATTTCCCTTATTATCTCTTGCTACTAAAGTAATAGTTCCTGTAAGCCAATTATTTAATTCTGTATTAGTTACTACTTTATTATTATTTAAAACAGTTATTTGCACATCAGTATTTAAAGTATTTAATTTATTTAAATCACATACACCATTATTATCATAGTTAGTATCTAAAAATTTGGCATTATAATGACTTCCTTCTTTAGTCATTTCCACTAAGTAACAATTCATTCTTTCACTATTAGAGGGATCATACACATTATTATCTTCATCACTTTCCAAGTATCCTTCAGTGACTAGTTTATCCACAAATATTAATGTTTCTCCGGAATCAAAAGCATATTTTTCCGCCGCTATTTCAATTTCTTTAATAACATTATTTCTTTGATTATTTTTTATTAATTTGGAAATATTACTAGTCGCAGGAATTGCAATAGCCATGATTATGGCTAAAATGACAATTGATGCAATTAATTCCATTAAAGTAAACCCTTTATTATTCATATGCTTACGCTCACCCTATAATAATTTTAACTTATTTAGAAGAATATGACAAGAGTTTATCCAAAAGCGACATCTAACATCATCATAATAACAAAACCTAAAATGGTAAAAAGACTCATTAAATTTTTATGTTTATTATTTTGACTTTCCGGAATAAGTTCACTTATTGCAACATAGATCATCGCCCCGGCCGCAAAACTTAAGAAAAATGGTAAAATATTTTGAACATAGATAACTAAGAAACACCCAATTAAACCGGAAATAGGTTCCACTATCCCACTAAGCATACCAATAACAAAAGATTTTAAACGGCTCATATTTTCTCTTCTTAAGGGAAGACTTACCGCCGTACCTTCCGGAAAATTTTGAATACCTACCCCAACTGCTAACATAAAAGCGGCGGTTAAAGTGGCATCTTTTGCCCCACTGGCAATTGAACCAAAAGCAACTCCAATGGCAAGCCCTTCCGGAATATTATGTAAAGTTATGGAAAAGATTAACATTAATGTTCTTTTAATACCTTTAATATTTTTATTACTTTTTTTCGTTAAGATTTTACCAAAAATAATATCTCCTAAAATTAAGATGATGGCTCCGACTAAAAAGCCTAAAGAAACCACTAACCAGGAGGTCATATGAAGGGCATTCGCCCCATTAATCGCTGGATTTAACAAAGACCAAAAAGAAGCTGAAATCATAACTCCTGCCGATAAACCTAACATGGCATCTAAAATTGTCCCATTAACTTTTTTAAAAAAGAAAACAATCGCTGCTCCTAAAGCCGTTATACCCCAAGTCATAAGTGTTGCTAATAAAACTTGAATATAAACCGAAGAATTGATATAAAAACTAACCATAAAAATAAAACACCCTATTATAATATAGGCATGTTTTAAATTATAAGTGTAGGCATATTATATTTAAAAATCATCATTCATTAAGAAATCAAAAATATTAATATGTTTAATACCATTTTGCGAATAATCTTCCTTATTAGTAGAAATTATATATTTAGGATAATTATCATTTATATTATTAAAGGCCTTAAATTCTCTTGTTTCAGTTTCTAAAACATATTGTAGAATTCTATTAAATGAAGTGACATCAGTTATTCCTAACCCTATCTACAACATCTTTAAGAAGTATAGAATCATAAACATCTCTAATATAATTTTCTTTTGAATCATTACTTGTAAAAATAAATCTTTGGGGTAAAGTTTCCCATTCAAATATATCTAATAATAAATCAAAATATTTTTCCTTTTTAGTATTTGTAAGTTCAACAACTTCTTTAAATGATAAAAGATTAATTCTAAAGCATTGGTTATATTAGCATAATCTAAAGATTCAAAATTAATATATATAATATGATTATCATCTATA
>CANPYA010000092.1 GCA_947587565.1 uncultured Bacilli bacterium
ATGTAAAAAATATTGATTTTAGTAATTTAAATACAAGTGAAACAACGTATATGAGTGGTATGTTTAGAAATTGTATAAGTTTATCCAGTTTAGATTTAAGTACCTTTGATACATCGAAAGTAACCGATATGAGTAATATGTTTTCGAAATGTAGAAATTTAACCACCTTAGATTTAAGTACCTTTGATACTTCAAAAGTAAAATTTATGGGTTATATGTTTCAAGGAGTATCAGTAGATTTACCATTTAAAGACTGGCCAAAATTTGTAACAATGAATGTAGAACAAATGAGAGGAATGTTTAATGGTTATCAAGGAACAACTTTAGACTTAAGTACCTTTGATACATCGCAAGTAACTGATATGAATTGGATGTTTTGTAATAACGGAAAATTAAATAATTTAGATTTAAGTAGTTTTACATTTGAAAATTTAAATAGTAGATATGGTACATTCTCTCAAGTTCCATCATCTTGTAAAGTCAAAATAAAGTCTAGTCAAAAAACAATATTTGAAAGTAAATTTCCTTTAAATAAAGATCAAAATAAAGGTTCAAGAACATTCACTCCAATCTATGTTGATTAAGAAAGATTAACCTCTTTCTTTTTTGATACCATAAATTTAGATAATAAAAAATGATTACTTATTCAGTAACCA
The DNA here is from genome assembly GCA_947587565.1 of uncultured Bacilli bacterium. Lineage (GTDB taxonomy): Bacteria > Bacillota_I > Bacilli_A > RF39 > UBA660 > SIG200. Next base: position 657 of record CANPYA010000092.1, read on the forward strand.
TAAATTCTTGATAGATGGCTTTATTAAAGTTATGTTCTTCAACATTAACATTACCTTGATCAGCCTTTTTTAAAGCCTCAGTATTAACTAAAAAATATTTATGATGAATATAATCTTTACCATCACTACTAACTGGGTCATCCCAAGTTAAATCTAAATGTACCCATTCATCTTTAAATGTCCCGTTATCCATTGGAGTCTTTACTTTAACTGCATTCCATACATGTCCATTCGATTCATAACTTATTTCTTCTTTAGTTGTGGCTATCTTATAATTTTCATAACCAAGTTTTGATAAAATAATTGCCATTAAATCAGCATAACCATTACAAGTTGCATAACCATCTTTAACTGGTCCCATGGCATTATATGATTCATAATCACTTTTACCAGTATCATTTCTTTCAACATCATATTTAGTATTTTCAATAATATAATCGTGAATTCTTTCTAAATTAGAATAATCATCATCTTCTTTTTTATAAAATTCTTTAATTAAATTATCGACATATTCATTAATAATTTCTTTTTCTTCATCTTTATATAAATAGATAACATTAATAGTAATTTCTCCGGATTCGGTAATTGAGGTCTTTAAAGAATAGAAACTATTATAAGGATGCACAAAATTATTGATATGCGTTAAAATTAATTCATCTTTGGTAATTCTTGTAATATCTTCTTGACATTCTTCATATTCGGAAGGGCAGTAGAAAGTAAATTCATTCCAACCTTGATTAATTACACTAAAAATAATATCTAATAAATCAGATTCCGTATAAGGAATATAATCTTCACTATTTTTAACATAAGAGAATCCATAATCTTTTGTATATTCATTGCCATCTGCAATAGTTAAAACTTGATTATTAGAAATAGTTTTCGCTAAAAAATCCGTTATTTCATTAATATTTAATAAAATAGCGATAATTAAAACATAACAAATTATTGGTATTATATATCGTCTCATAATAATCACTAGGTATATTTTATCAAAAAAAAATAAAGTAGTAAACTACTTCATGTTTTTGATTTTAGTATTTAATCTATTCTTTTCACGATTAACTTTATTTTCTTTAATTAAACCTTTTTGAAAAGCCTTATCAATACTTTTTTGTAAATCTTTAAATACTTTATTAGCATTTTCTAAATTACCAGCGTTGATTTCTTTTTCACATGCTTTAATTAAATTTTTAACTTGTGCTTTTAATTCATGGTTGGCATCTGTTTTTTTAGCAATTACTTTAACCGCTTTTTTAGAACTTTTGATATTTGGCATAAAATCCCTCCTTAAAAATTCATATACATTTTATCAAAAAATATGTCCTTATGCAAGGTAATTCTGTAAAATTTAATAAATTCCCAAAAATGTTATAAATAATCCATAAATAGACATATTATTTAAAAATGATATTCTATAATGTAAATGGTGATAATTATGGGTCGGTTCAAAAGTAAGAAAAGATTTAATAATGGGATTATTTATGTTGTTTTATTCTTAATAAGTATTTCTTTAACCATCAAGTATTTATATGATGAAGATAAGATAGGGAAAGATACTTTAGTAGATTATTTAGTTAATGATAGTTTAGGTAGTTATAAAAATAATATTCAAGATATCGATTTTTTACTTAAATATGCTTTAAATATTAATTTAGAACATACTAAACCGAGTAGTAAAGAAGAAAAAACAAAAGATAAAGTGGAAGTTAAACCCAATGAAGAGGAAGTAAATAAGAATGAAGAAATAAAAGAACCTTTAGTTTATATTTATAATTCCCATCAAACGGAACAATATCAAAATGGTAATTTAGCCCCATATACGATTGATACAACTGTACTTTTAGCAAGTAAAATATTAAAGGAATACATGGAAGATGAAGGTATTGGGGTAATTGTCGAAGAACAGAATGTGGCCGATAAGTTAAAAAGTTTAAATTTAAAATATAATAGTAGTTATAAAGTTGCGAGAATGTTTTTGGAAAGTATTGTCATAGAACATCCATCCTTAACTTATTTTATTGATTTGCATAGAGATTCTAGTAAATATGAAAATACGGTAACCGAAATAAATGGGGAGAAGTATGCCCGAATTTTATTTGTCATTGGAGAAGAAAATCAAAATTATGCGGTAAATTATGCTATGGCCGAAAAACTACGAACTAAATTAGTGGCTTTTGATAAAAAATTAGTGCGGGGTATTCTTAAAAAAAGTGGTCCAGGTGTCAATGGAGTTTATAATCAAGATTTTAGTCCCAATGCCATTTTAATTGAAGTAGGTGGTCAATATAATAGTATTAGTGAAGTTAATAATACCTTGCAAGTTTTAGCCAAAGCCTTCGTAGAATATATTAAGGAAGATAACAATGAAGAAGAAAAAAACTAATCCTGTTTTAAGAATTTTAGGCCTTCTTTTTATCGTTTATATTGCTCTTTTTATTGCGAGTACCAGTGGTTATTATGAAAGTAAGATTAGAGATAAAGTAGTCGTTACGGAAGAAGGAATTAAAGAATTTGAAGAAAAGGTGCAAAATGGGGAAGAAATAGATATTGAGGCTTTTTTAAATAACGAAAGAATTGATTATAGTAGTAATATGTCGACTTTAGGAGATAATTTAACGAATAGTTTAGAAAATGCGGTATCTGGTGGTATGAAAATTGTTACAGATATCTTACGTTCACTCTTTTAAAATTCCAAAATATAGTGTATAATTAAAGTAAGAGTAGAGAAAGTGGTGGATAAAGTGAAAATATTATGTATTGGTACATCTTTATTAGAAAAGACTTGTGTGGTTAATAGTCCCATTACCGAAGGAATTAAATTAAAACTTGACAATAAAATTGAAACCGGTAGTGGTCATGCCGGTAATATTGCTTATTTACTAAGTAAATGGGGAGTAGAAACTTATATTGCTAGTATGCTTGGGGCTGATGATGCCGCGGATAAAATTAAGAAAGAATATGAAACTGTTGGTACTAAAACTGAGTTTATGGAAACTAGTTATGATAAACCTACTGGTGAATCTTTAGTAGTCGTAAATGAAACAACTAAAAGTCATACGAAGTTTGAAATGAAAAGTAATGCTGTTTTAAAAAAGTTTTCTTGTAATTTTGAACCTGATGTTATTGTTATTGATGGTGATGATTTTAATGCTTCTGTTGCGGCCTTAGATAAATACCCCAAAGCCAAATCTTTCTTAGTAGCAAGCACTAGTAATAATGAGATTAATGAATTAGCTAGATTTGTTAAAAATGTTATTTTTAATAAAGAAACAGCCGAATTTATAACCAATATTAAAATAGATTATAATGATTCTAATACTTTAGTTAATGTTTATAATAAATTAAAACAAAAATATGGTAATGCCGAGATTATTGTTACATTAGGTGAAAGAGGTTGTATTTATGCTATTAATGGCCAAATTAAGATTATGCCACCAGTAGTAGTTAGTATTGTCGATACCAATGGGGCAGGTGATGCTTTTGCCGGTGGTTATGTCTATGGTATGGCAAGAGACTTTGGTCTAGAAAAATCCATTGCTTTTGCCACTATTGCGGCATCTTTTAGTACCACTAAACTTACAGCCCGAGAAAGCTTTCCAACTTTAACGGAAGTTTCTAGTTATTATGATAGTAAATTTGGAGCTCAAAATAATCCGAATAATACACCTGATGCTACACCAAATACTACCGCTATGAATAATGCCAGTCCAGCCCCAACTGAACATACGACTTTAAATACAGAAGAACCTGCACAAGCACCTACTCAAGCAACTCCAGAAACTCCTAATGCGGTAGATAATAATGCTAACAAGTAAAACACCTGCGTTAGATCTACACGGCGAAGAAGTGGCAGTAATTTATGCCATAGTTACGGAATTTATCAATGATAATTATAAGATGGGTAATAAAGAAATCGTTATTATTCATGGTAAAAGCACTAATATTTTAACAAAAGAAGTTCATAAAATATTAAAAGAGAATAAATATGTTGCGGATTTTGCTTTAAATAACTGGAATTTAGGGGAAACAATTATCAAATTAAAGTAAATAAAAGACAACAAAATATCAAATATTACAAGTAGAAATGCCAATTTTTTGTGAATTGTAGACAAAGATTTGACATTTCTTTTTATATATGCTATAATTATAGCGTAATTAGGGGGTATGGCAAATGAAAGGATACGTTTTAGATTACATTAATGAAAATGAATTTAAGAAATTAGAAAGAGCATTAAAGAAGTATAATATGTTAGCTTTTAAAAAGTTAAACTTCGATTT
>CANPYA010000093.1 GCA_947587565.1 uncultured Bacilli bacterium
AATAAATGAAAATAGAAAATACGATTGAAGATTTACATAAGATGCTTAAAAGTGGGGAAGTAACCAGTAAAGAATTAGTGCAAGAATCTTTAGAAAAAAGTCATTTAGTGGAAGAAAAATGTAATGCTTTTGTTACTATTTTAGACGATGCTAAAGAAGGTGAAGTAACTGATAATTTACTTTCTGGTATTCCTTATGGGGTTAAAGATAATTATTCAACTAAAGGTATTTTAACGACTGGTTCCTCTAATACTTTAAAAGATTATGTGCCATTTTTTACCGCGACCGCTGTGGAAAATTTAACGAAAAATGGGGCAGTATTTGTTAATAAAACCGCTTTAGATGAATTTGGTATGGGGGGAACTGGTACTACTTGTCATACCGGTGTCGTTAGAAACCCTTGGGATTTAAAAAGAATGTGTGCAGGATCTTCTTCCGGAAGTGCCGCGGCAGTAGCGGCCGGTGTTTATCCTTTTGCTTTAGGTAGTGATACGGGCGATTCAATTCGTAAACCCGCCGCTTTTTGTGGTATTGTCGGTTATAAACCAACTTATGGCATGATTAGTCGTTATGGTTTATTTCCATTCGCATCATCCCTAGATACTTGTGGTTGTTTAACTCGTTCAGTTAAAGATGCGGCGATTGTGGTTGATGCCATGAAAGGGATAGATGATAAAGACCAAACAAGTTGGGACTCTAGTAATATCCATTTATATGAGAGTATTGATGGTAAAGTTAAAGGTAAAAAATTATGTTATATTAAAGAAATAACTGATTTAAATAATTATCCGGATGCTACCGAAGAATTAAAAGAACATTTAAATAATTTTTATCATACTTTAGATATTGTTAAAAGTTTAGGAATAGATGTTGAAGGAGTAAGTATTGATCAAAAACTACTTAATGCTATTCCGAGTGTTTATGTCTGCTTATCTTGTGCCGAGGCAACTAGTAATATGTCGAATTTAACTGGTATTGTTTTTGGTCCAAGAGGTAGTGGCAAAAATGTTACGGAAATGATGAAAGATCACCGAACTAAAGGTTTTTCTCCATTAATTAAAAGAAGATTTGTTATTGGTTCTTATATTTTGCAAAAAGAAAATCAAGAGAAATATTTTATTAATGCTCAAAGAGTTAGAAGACTAATTGTGGATAAAATGAATGAATTATTTCAAAAATATGATGGTTTAATTATGCCGGTTTCAACGGGTGGTGCTCCTTACTTAGATGGAAGTAAAGATGAAATAACTAAATCTAATACCAGCGTTTTAGAAGAACATTTACAAATTGGTAATTTTGGGGGCTTTCCATCAATCACTATTCCGAATGGTTTTGTAAGTAAGATGCCAGTAGGTATTAATATAACGGGTAAATGTTATGATGATGTTAATGTTTTAAATATGGCGTATGCTCTTGAGAGTGCTATGCCTTATAAAAATCAAATTGCGAAGATTAAGGAGGGAGAAGATGAGTAAATATAAAGCTGTTATTGGTTTAGAAATGCATTGTGAAATGCAAAGTAATGCAAAAGTTTTCTCCAAGGCTCGTAATTCTTATAATGATGTTCCCAACGATAATATAAGTGCTCTTGATATGGGATTTCCGGGGACTCTTCCTACAGTTAATAAAGAATGTGTTAAAAAAGCTTTACTGATGAGTATGGTCTTAAATTGTAAACAACCCGAATATATTTATTTTGATCGGAAAAACTATTATTATCCAGACCTTCCTAAAGGTTATCAAATAACCCAAATGCACGATCCAGTTGGAGTTAATGGCCATATTACTATTGATGTTAATGGCCAAGATAAAGAAGTCTTAATTCATGATATTCACTTAGAAGAAGATTCGGCATCTCTAGACCATTATGGTGATATTTCATTAATTGATTATAACCGTTCCGGGGTTCCTCTTTTAGAATTAGTCACAGAACCTTGTTTTAATAGTGCTGAAGAAGCAGTCGCTTTTTTAGAATATATGCGGAGAGTTTATCAATATTGTAATGTTTCGGAAGCTGATACTAAAAAAGGTCAAATTAGATGTGATGTCAATGTTTCTATCATGAATCCGGAAGATACTGAACTAGGAACGAAAGTCGAAATTAAAAATGTCAATTCTTTTCAAAATGTTGCTTTAGCTATTAATTATGAAATAGAAAGACAAAGTGCCCTTAAAGATGCCGGTAGATATGAAGAAGTAGAACAAGAAACGAGAAGATTTGATGAAGAAAGTGGTACGACTAAGAGAATGCGAAGTAAAGTGGATGCTATCGATTATAAATATTTTGTGGAACCAAATATTCCTAAATATAAAGTTGATCCAAATTGGTTAGAAGAAATTAGAAAAGAAATACCAGTTTTACCAAGAGAAAGAAAATTAAAATATATAAATGAATATGGATTATCTCTGTATGATGCGAATATTATAATTAAAGAAAAAGATATGGCGGATTATTTTGAAAAATGTGTTAGTTTAGGAATGAATGCGAAAACCGCTAGTAATTGGCTAATTAGTCAAATAAGTGGTTACTTAAGTAAAAATGGTTTAAGTATTAAAGATTTCTATTTAACTCCCGAATTATTAAATCAAATAATATCTGAGTTAGAAAAAGGAATTATTTCTTCTAAACAAGCCAAAGAAATATTTAATAAGTCTTTAGAAGAAGAAAAAGAACCAAAGAATTATATAACTAAAGATAATGCTCAAATATCTGATAAAGATGAATTAACTAATTTAATTCAAAATATTTTAAATAATAACCCTAGTCAAATAGAAGCCTATCATAATGGTAAAAGTAATTTGTTTGATTATTTTGTTGGTCAAGTTATGAAAGAAACTAGAGGTAAAGCTAATCCCACAATGGTTAAAGAAATATTGAAAAATTTGTTAGGTTAAATTATAAGCAATCAACTAAAAAATTGATTGCTTTTTATTGACAATCGGGGGGGGTAATTTATAATAAAATCATAGGATAGAAGATGTGTCTTATGAGATTGAAATATAGAAAAATATTGATAACAATGCTTCTAGTAATAGAGATATTATTGGTCAATTTAACATACCAATCTTTTTTGCATAGAGAAATAACAAAAGAAGAAAATAAAATAACTAAGAAACAATTTGCTATGTACATAAAAGAAAACGATAAATATGTTGAATATAAAAGTGATGATTTATTTCCCAAAGGTTATTATGTTAATAAAAGTTTAAGTAAATGTGTCGATGAAAATGATAATCCAGTGGAAAATGTAATAAGTAGTATAGGTAACAGTGTTACAATAACTAGTAATAAAACCATATATTGTACTTTATATTTTGATAAAAATGAGATATTAGAATACTTAAGAAGTAAAGATACAAATAATTCATTAAGTGAAGACATAGTAGGAGATATGTATCGCTATCAAGGAATATATACCAAAGCTGAAGATGGCAATGTAACAAGTGATGTAGAAAACTATCTATGTCTAGGTGAAGATTGCAGTGAATATGGTGAAGATTTATATCGCATAATTGGTGTAACAGAAACTGGTGAATTAAAAGTAATTAAGAAAACAACTTTACCAGATACATATCAATGGAATACTGATATAAAGGCAGATATAGAATGGCCTGATAGTGATTTATTTCATAGATTGAATGATTATGGAGAAGGAACATATAAAGATAATTCATTTTATAGTACAATAAATGCTAAATTAAAACAATTAATAATAAAAAAAGAATGGATGTATGGTGATACTAATATTACAAATGTAGCTCCAGAATTATATGATGGAGATACAATATATGCCATAGAAAATGGTCAAAAAGAAACAACTCATTATGAGTATACAGGAAATGGATATGAAAGTGTTCCATATAAATGGTATAAATCTGTGGAAGCCTATATTGGCCTTCAATATATAAATGATTATATATATGCCTATCCTGGAGGAAAACCTAATAGTTTTGATGTTGCTAAAACATCATGGGCTTTTTGGCTAAATAATGATTCTGATCCATCTATTATCCACTGTGAATGGTTAGTATCTCGATATGGTGTTTATACAACTGGAAATTATTGTTCACGAGCAGTTGATTCTAGCGGAAAAGCTGGAGATAATACTAGTACTAATTTGCGAGCTGTTAGGCCAGTATTTTATTTATCTAATGATATATTAATAACAGGTGAAGGAACACTTGCTGAACCATTTAAAATCGGTTTAGAAGATGAAAATAATCAAGAATATTTTGATTATAATTTTAAAGGTAATTATGAAACATTCACAGTTCCTAAAGATGGAACATACAAGATAGAATTATGGGGTGCTAGTGGAGGCGATTTCGAAGGTTATAATGGTGGTAAAGGAGCTTATACTTCTGGAAATATAAATTTAAACAAAGGTGAATATTTATACATTTATGTTGGAGAATCTGGAAATACTAAACGTATTGCTAGTTTTAATGGTGGAGGTGCAAATAACGATCTTTATGGAGCTGGCGGCGGAGGAGCATCAGATGTAAGATTAACTGAAGAGAAATGGAATAATTTTGATAGTTTAAAATCTCGAATAATGGTGGCTGCTGGAGGTGGCGGAGCAAATAATAGAAATATTAGCAATTTTATGGGTGGTTACTATTTTGGTGCTGGTAAAGGTGGCTCTGGTGGTGCTCTTGTAGGTGGTGATGGTGAATCTCTTGATGAAACGCATACTAATCCTGAAAATAGTATGTCCTATGGTTGGACTTATGGCAAAGGTGCAAGTCAAGAAGCTGGTGGCGAAATAGAAAATTATTGTAATACTTGCGATTCGAAAACTGTAGATGATTATAGTGGTACTGGTCAATTTGGCTATGCAGAAACTGGTCAATCAGGAGGTGGAAGTGGTTATTATGCTGGTGGTAGTTCTTTACATGGTGGTG
>CANPYA010000094.1 GCA_947587565.1 uncultured Bacilli bacterium
CCATAAAGCACCTTTTAAACTTTCTTTACTAGTATAGACTTCTTTAATTAAATCATAATTTTGTAAAAGATAAGATAATTCAATTATAAATGGTAATTTTAACCCTAGCTTTTTAATTAATTTTTCTTCTTTTAACACTTCTAAAGTTGGTCCTTCCATAAGAATTTTACTAGCATCATAGATAATTAAATACGGCGTATATAAAACTTCTTCCATGTTATTGGTAACATTTATATAACTAATATTTTCTTCTCTTAAAGCTCTAAAAGTTTCTTTGATTTCTATTTCACTTAACTTAGTAAAACTTTCAAAAAAGATAACTTTATCTTTAGTTAATAATTCTTCTAAATTATAGTTAGTACCCTCGACAACAAAATAATCTGGATAATTTTTTAAAATATTTTTATTAATATTATTACTTATAATCGTTACTTCTTTATTCATTTTTACTTCCTTCTTTATTCTTTATATTTTCATGATTTTCCCGAATTTTTTTAATGCTTCTAAAATGATGATTAACTCCGGATTTTCCTAATTTATAATCCGTTTCCATTGTAATGATATCAGCAAGTTCTTGCATGGATACATCTGGATATTTCTCTCTATAAGTGATAACTATTTTGGTCTTTTCATCAATTAAACTTAGTAAATCATTACTTTTTAAATAGTTAATATCATCAAGTTGTTTTAAACCACTTTGAATAGTTTTTTCTTGATTAGCCAGTTCACAATTATTTAACCGGTTAACCATATTTTTATGATCCCGGTAAATTCTTGTATCTTCAAATTCAAATAGAGAACGAATGGCTCTGAACATTTTAATTAAATCACTAATACTTTCACTCATTTTGATATACGCAATAAACTTATAACCTCTTTTAATAACTTTAGCATTTAAATTAAATTCATTAAGTAACTTGGCAATATCTAAAGCATCAGCCTCACTATCTAAAATATATTCTAAATGATAACCACTAGTTTTCGGATTAGAAACATTACCAACACCTAGGAAGGCCCCTTTCAAAAAGGCTACTTTTTCTTCATCACTATCAAGTACCGGTACATCATTAATCATTTCTTTTAAATAATCAATTCGCTCATTAATTTCTAAGATATAGATTTGTTTAACTCGAAATCTTTTTTGAACCCTGACAATTATCTTTGGTTGCACTCCTAAAGTTTCCTTAATTATTTTATAGATAAATCTTGTAACTGAAGCATTTTCTAAAGTTAAGGTAATATTATCGCTAACCTTGGAATTGTATTTTAAAAAGGCTTCTAAAATCCATCTGTTTTCAATTTCATTATTTGTATTCTTACTTATCTCTTCTTTTAATCTAGTCGTGAAGGTCATTTTTAGCACCATCCATTAAATAAGAAAAAATTAAATAGGCGGTTTTTAATGCATCATGCCGATAAACATTTTCTTCAATTTTATAAAGACGATCGGTAATTAAACATTTATGCATTTTATCTAATTCTTCTTTATCTAAAATAACTGGGTCTTTTTGTTCTTTTTTCGAATATTTTTTCACTAGTTCCGAATTCATTTTGGCATTATTAGCAACCACTATATCAATAGAATTTTTACCTAGATATTCTTCCAGTAATTTAACATGGTCACTTACTTTAAAGTTATCCGTTTCTCCTGGTTGAGTAAATAAATTACAAATATATAATTTTTTCGATTTACTACTTTTAATTGCGTTATTTAATTTTTTATTAAGTAAATGGGGAATAATACTCGTTATGATACTACCTGATGAGAAAATAATTAAATTAGCTTTTTTAACAGCATCAATAACTAAAGGATTAACTTCAATTTCTTTGGAATATTCAATTCTTTCAATAACTTTTTTTGTTTTCGTTATTTGTTCTTCTCCCACTAGTCTTTTACCATCACTTGTTATACCTACTAAATCAACAATATCTTCAGTTAAAGGTAATACTTTACCCTTAGTATCTAATAATTTTTCTAAGATAGGTAAAGACTTATCAAAATTACCTTTTAAATCAATTAAAGCTGTAAGTAATAAATTCTTAATCGAATGATTACCTAAAGTCTTGGATTTTGTAAAACGATAATTCATTAAATTTTTTAAGTCTTCGTCACAATCACTCATGGCTAAAAGAACTTTGGAAATATCACCAACAGCGGGAATATTATAATCTTTTCGAACTCTACCAGTACTTCCCCCATTATCTGATACCGAAACAACAGCAGTTATATCTAAAGGAAATAATTTTAAGCCTTTTAAAATTTGCGATAGACCACTTCCACCACCAAAAATAACAACTCTTTTCATATATATCACCTGATTAATTTCTTTATTTCCACTTTATTTTATCATATTTTATTATACTTGACCATATAGAAAAACATTATAGTTTTTTTATCCTATAATGTTTAAAATTTATACCATAAAAGTAATTCTTCTTGATTTGTAACATTAATTTCATATTTATAATTTGTACTTATATGATCTTTTTCTTCCGTTAATGCTCGGTCAAATATTAAGGCTTCTTTAACTTTTATCAAAGAATAATCATTTATTCCAGAATTTCTATCTGGATTTCCTCCTATCACAAAAGGTGTATTACTAGGAATTTTAATATTACCAGTTACACTTATCTTATCATATAATTCACCATTTATATAAGCTTTTAAATTATCATTAGCAAGTGTTCCATCATATGTTACTATTATTGTATACCATTCATTTTCTTTAAATTCATATGCTTTGGTAAAATTATAATAATTATCTGTATATAATGCAGCATCTAATATTTTTTTATTATATGAGTTATTGAATATTTCTATTCCCAATCCTGCTGCTTCCCAATTTCCAAAAATTGGATTTTCTCCACTTTTAATGCTATTAAACTTAAATTTAATACCTATAGTAAAATTATTACCAAAATCATGATCTTTTAATCCGGCATAAATATAACCTAAATTATTTTCATCAACACTTGTTGTTACCCCATCTTGTTCATATCTAACATTATATGTATAACCATGATTTTCATTACCACTTAAATCTTCAACTTTTCTTGTTAATATTGGATAATTTTTATTTGGATAATTAGTATATTTATTTTCCCATTTATCTAAAGTATAACCATTTAAATTTTCATCAATTGTTTCCAGTCCAGCATTATTTAGTTCATCTACATTTTGATTTAAAGTATTAAGAAATGTTGTATTTTTCATGTCAGTTTCACTCATCGCAGTCATAGAAGAATTCATATTAGAATTACTTCCAATATTTTGAATATTATTATAATATGTATTCGTTATTTGAAAAGGTAAATTTTTGGCATATTCATAAGCAATACCAGGTGGATGATTATTAAATATACTTCCTATATTATAAACATTATTCATAGTTACATTAAAAGTTGATACATTTGCATTATTATAAAAACTTAGAATACCTGATCCCATTAAATTAGGAGTCCCTTCTGGAGACTTTAATGAAATATTACCAGCATTGTAAGAATTTAATAACACAACATTATGCTTACATCCTGCTACAAAGCCACCATAATAAACATCACTATTAGCATTAGACAAATACATATTACCTGTATTATAAGAATTTAGTATATAAGAAGCATTATGTAATTCTCCAACTAAACTAGCAAATTGTCTTGCATAAGGATGCTCCATATCAACCACTATATCTCCACTATTATAACATCTATCAATAATTACATTACCGTAACCACTTGTAATTTGAGCAACTAAACCACCTATAATTCTAGAATTTTTTAAAGTTCCAGCATTATATGAATTAGTTATTATAACATTATTACCATTTTGTTTTGTTAATATGGTACCTCCAAGGCCGCCTAAATTACTAAAAGTATTATTTAAATATTTATTATTATTTGAAATATTACCCAAATTATAACTATTAGATATTGTTGCACCATTTGTCAAATATCCAACTAAACCACCTACTGATGTATATTTTTCTGTAAGTGTATTAATAGATACTTCATTATTATTATAAGAATTATTAATTGTTATATTTGACGTACTATCACCATAACCTATTAAACCACCAATATATGTTCCTAAAGTACTATTTATTTTACCTTCATTATAACTTTTTTCTATTTCTAGAATACCATAAGCAAATCCTACAAGACCGCCTTCATAAGTTTTAGCATTGGTTATTTCTCCTATATTATAAGAATTTTTTATTATTGTTTTGGATGTTGCACCAGCATCTCTTCCAAGTAGCCCTCCAGCTTGGCTTCCTACTTCATTTGTTATTGTTCCTTCATTATGACTATTTTCTATTGTTAATGTGGAATTTGCTTCTAATAATCCAATTAAGCCTCCGGTATTATTACTTCCTGATACTCTTCCTTTATTAGTACAATTCTTTATTATTGTATTATTTTGAACTTCAGCTACAAACCCCCCTATACTATTATTTCCTACTTTACTTTCTACATTTACTTCATTAACACAATTTTCAATTATTGTTTCTCCATAAGTTTCAGCAGTTATTCCTCCTATTAAACTTATAACTTCTGAACTTATATTACCGCTTATTGTCAAATTTTTTATTATACTATTTTCTACACTACCAAATAACCCACCTAAATATTGATTAGTTGTTTTTATATGTCTAAAAATATTATTTAATCTTTTATTATTACCATCAAAATTACCTTGAAAATGTACATTATCATTTTCTCCAATAGGTATAAATCCAATACCTTCTTGATTTATAAGTTCTTCTTTTATTCCTTCTATTCCAGATACACCATTGATATCACCAAAGCCTGTATCATTATATTTCATGTAACTATCATTTTCATTAAAGTCTAAATCTCGCATTAATATGAAATTTTTATTTTGATAATTATTTTGATCAATATT
>CANPYA010000095.1 GCA_947587565.1 uncultured Bacilli bacterium
TATAACTGCATTAGCCCATCTTTTTTCACTATAATCATACCAGGAGGTATTTAAATTAGCATAATGTACTGTTCCATCATCCTCTATTGTTACAGGTATTAATTTTTTATTACTATTTTCTACTTCTAAAATAGGATCAGCTCCATTCAAAGTTTTATCTACCCATTTAGTTTTTAATAATCCAGATTTTTCATATAAATCATCAATTGTTTCTTGGACATTAGTATATTTTCCCTTACTATTAGTATTATCATATGAAACATTTTTACTTCTAATAATGGTTTCTGCGGCATATACCCCACTTACTGATAATACTATACCTATTAATATACCTAGAAATAATTTATAATCTTTCTTCATTAGTTTCCTCCTACATTATTAGGTGATAAAACAAGACGTGAGCTAAAAGCATCTGCACCGCCAGTTCCTCCCGTAAAATAAAACTGGCCAGCTAAACTCCCCTCTAAAAAAATGCCACCTCTATGAAACCAAGGGTATGAAATATAAACGAAGTGTGCAAAATCAATATACCAGGAGTTATGATATCTTAATGAACCTGCCGAACCATCAATTTTATCACCATCAAAATATCGATAAAATGGTCCCATTTCTCCTGTGGCATCTCCCAATATTCTTTTATTATAAGAAGTTACAGTACTATCAGCACTATATATATCAACATAATTTTTATAAGTTGTTGTAAGTTCAGATTCATCTAAAAATCCACTTGAACCTAATTGGCCACTCATATATGCTGCCATATACTCCCATGCTCCACCACTCATATCATATACACCTGTTATATTTCCTGTTGTACTTGCTAAGTTTCCTGCCCCTGTATTATATGGTTGAGTTATATCTGTACTTTGAGTTGGCGCCGCTCCACCATATGTTCCTGGTCTTGTTTCTTGTTTTGTTCCCACATCACCATATCCTGTTACACAATCCGAATTATTATTAATACTTATTTCTCCGCCTAAACCATATACTGAATGAGAAAGATAGGCTACTGCTCCCCATTCTGTATTCTTCATCATATGACTTTCTAAAGTTCTATCATAATTAAAACTTGACATAAAGAAGTTTTTTACAATGTTGTTTCGCCATGAATAGACATTTGGCTTGACTATTATTCTATTACTTGCTTCTGTATTTTGTCCTGCTCCAACTTTTGTCCATTTATCATCTATGGTAAATGGTTCACCGTTATCACCATCTTGATTATACCCAGTTTCAAATTTCCCTACCCATATTCCATTTAAATCTTTATCACCTAAGGTAAATGCTGGATGAGTATAATAATTATCTAGTTGTGCTTGACTTTCACTCATCTTCGGATTGGTTTTAGTATCACCAAATTTAATATCAATTATTCTTGCTTTATTAAAAGCATTTTGGGGTGATGTAGCATAATTTTCATCTGTTAATGTTGTTATATTTGGAGCACTATCATAATTTCCCATATTCCATATCTTATAACTATATCTTGGTATCCACACAAAATAACTTTCGATATCATTTTCATTTATTATATCGCCAGTTTTATAAGCATCTTTTTTCTTGTCAACTAATATTACTGCATTTGCCCATTTCTTTTTAGCATAGTTATACCATTCGGTATAAAGATTGGCATATTTGACTTTTCCATTTTTATCGATTGTTACCGGTATTAATTTTTTAGTACTATCTGTGACTTCTAAAACTGGGTCTGCTCCATTTAGGTCTTTTTCTACCCATTTTTCTTTTAATAATCCTGCCCTTTCATATAATTCATCGATTGATTCTTGTACATTAGTGAAACTTCCTCCACTGGTTTTATTATCATATGAAACATTAATACTTTCGATTATTGTTTCAGTAGCATAGACAAATGTTACAGACATTATTCCGATTATTATTCCTATAAATATCTTCTTCATTCTTCACCTACTTAAGTAATGTATATAACTCATCCAAAGCACATTGAACTGTTACACAACTTGTTCCACTTTTCTCAGGATTATATGTTAATATAGTTGAATTTAATTTTTCAAAATATAAAGTACAATAGATGGTTTTGTTACTAGTTACCGTAACACTTTCCCCATCACTTGCTAAAACATCTTCAACTCTTTCACCTTTATCATCATTACAATAACTTAAATTGGGATTTAAATAATAACCTTTAGGAAATAAACTATCGCCCGTATATTCTTTATAACCATTACCATCATTTACATACATGGCAAATTGTTTATTGCGATATGTTTCTTTTTCAGTATTTACTTTTCTATGCAAAAAAGATTGGTATGTTAAATTTACCAACATTATTTCTACTATGAGAAGAATTGTTACTATAATTTTTTTATTTTTCTTCATCATAAAACACATCTTCTATCCTATGTTTTTATTATAAAATACCCCCCCCGATTGTCAATGAAAAAACACTCCGAAGAGTGCAAATTAATTTATTTATCATTCTTAATTAAAGTATCACCAGGAGCTGATAACAAGAATTTTTCTTTTGCATATCTAGCCAAATAACTATCATCACCTAATTTAGTAATCTCGGCATTTAATTTTTCTTCTTCTTCTAATAAAGATTCATATTTCAAAGCAAGTTCATTTTCTTCTTTTCGATTGTGCATTATTTGTTGCCAATCTTTATATACACTGCCAACTAAAAAAGTTAACAAAGATAATATTGTTACAGTTATTAAAAATAAACGCAATTTTTCTTTTTTAGTGTGCATTTAAAATTTCCTTTCATAATTATTCTAAAGAAATACTAGCACACATTAATTAAATTTGCAATTCTAAAAATGCCGTTTGACACGAATTTTACTTAACAATTTTCTATTTAGAAAATAACCCATGATAAAACCAATTATAACCATCATTATAAAATAGATATGAAAATAGCCATGATTTAACTTATAAAATATGATTACATAAATAATTGTCATATCTAAAACATAAATAAATGTTAATAAATGCTTAATTATTAACTTTAAATCTTTGATTAATTTAAAATTTAATTCAGTTAAAAAATAAAATAATATCCCATAGAAAAAAGAAACTAAAAACGATATTAACTGTAAATTACTAGCCATTATTTAAATAACTTGGAAAGTAAGCTTTCTTCCTTATTCTTTTTAACATTTTCAATATAGGCAAAACTATTTAAATGACCTTTTATTTTAACATTACCATCATGCGTATCTAATTTAACAATTTCTAATTTTTCTCCCTTAAGTAAAATAACTCCCATATTAGATTCCATTAAAAATTCTTGATCATCAAAACTTGTTATCTTATTAATACCACTTAAATTAATCATACTTCTATCCGTAACTTTAACTTCATGACTACCATAATTATTTATATCCATTACACTTTCCATAAAGTCCTCCTAGAAAATAGTATGCCAAAAGAAAAAGAAATAGACCTTAATCTATTTCTTAATGACTAATTAATATTAGTTTTCTTCAGTTGGATTTTTGTATTCGTTCAAAATAGCAGTTTCAAACATTTCTCTTGTTTCTGCATTAGTTGGATGAACGATATCTTCAAATTTATCATCATTTACTTTACGACTAGGCATAGCGCAAAATAATCTGTTTTCTCCTTCTATAATTCTAATGTTGCTTATAACAAAGCAATCATCGATAGTTACTGTAGCGTAACCTTTAAGTCTAGATCCTTCTTTTTCAACTTTGTGAACTCGAACTTTTGTAATTTCCATTACTATCACTCCTTACTATTGAATATCACAACTTAATTTAATTTTATATCAATAATGAAAATTTTTCAACTATTTTAGATAAATTTTATTTTAATATCGCCAGTTATATAATCATTATAGGAAAAACTTTTTTCAATACCATCACTTATAATGCTAAAAATATTGGGATATGTTTTATATAATACACCTTCATAATGATTTATTTTATTTCGCATACCATAGACGGTAACAATAACTTTTTTATTTAAGTTATGTTCAATCTTATCTCTTATAATATCTAAATTCATTATCTTGGATACCCCACATACATTAGGCCATTACCCATGATACCACCCATACCATCTTTGCCATACTTGGTAAGTTCTAAAGTTTCTTTTAAATCAATTTCTTTATTTCTTTCCGTAAGTGCAATAGTAACCGCAATAATCGCGGGATCTAAAGCATGAATATTTACTCTTTTAGGACTAGATGCAAAATTAGCTCCCGCTTTAATTAATTCTTCATAATTACTTTGACAGGCACCAGCAATAATAACTAATTTTTCATGACTTTTTTCATAATTCCGCGCCGCCTTTACAGCTTTAATAAAATTTTTAGTATTTTTATAATTATCATTATCTTTCATACTCCCCTTTTTCTTATAATAAGCATCATGGCCAGTAAAGATAACAATATCTGGTTTATATTCTTTTAAAAGTAGTCCCACTTGTTCATACATATCTTCTTCTTTAATTTTTTTACCTACCGCATATACTCCCGCATATTTATAATATTTTAAACATTTTTCTAAATATTCCGAATCACCATCAATATGTAATATCTTACCCGGAAGATAGAAATAGTCATCTTTTTCAATTTTTTTATTTGCTCTTTCTCCCATTTTATCTATTTCTTTAAAAGCAAATTGTTCTTCTTCTGGTTTCGCACATTTAACTAAGTCTTTTAAATCACTATCGGCATATAAACGTACTTCGGCCCCTTTTAAATAATAGATACCATCTTGAATATTAATAACTTTAAAAACTGTATCATTATTATAACTTTT
>CANPYA010000096.1 GCA_947587565.1 uncultured Bacilli bacterium
ACATCTTTAAGAAGTATTGAATCGTAAACATCTCTAATATAATTTTCTTTTGAATCATTATTTTCAAAAGAAAACCTTTGAGGCAAAGTTCCCCATTCAAAGATATCTAATAATAAATCAAAATAATTTTCAGGTTTGGTATTAGTTATTAGGACAGCTTCTTTAAATGATAAAGGATTAATTCTAAAACTTACATATCTACCTGATAGATCAGTTGATAATTCTAAAAAAGTCATTTTACTATTGGAACCAGTAATAAAAATACTAAATTGATTTGTAATTCTTAAAGAATTAATAGCTTTCTCAAATTCTTTTACTTTTTGAACCTCATCTAAAAATACGTAGTAAGTCTCTTTATCTTTTACTAAACTCTTAATATAATTATTTAATTCTATTGCATCTGTTATATTAGCATAATCAAGTGATTCAAAATTAATATATATTATATGATCATCTTTAACTCCATTTTCTTTAATCTCTTCTATTATTTGTTGTAATATTACAGATTTACCACTTCTTCTTAGTCCGCATAAAATTTTTATTAATGAATTCACATGATAAAAATCCTTAATTTTATTTAAGTAATAACTCCTTTTTAACATAACATTTCACCTCTCCATTAATATTATATAATAAAATTACTTAAATAAAAAGTTTTTTTGTTACATTGGAAAAACTTTTTTCGCTAAAGACTTTTGAAACTTGTGTGATTTTTCTTATATCGCATTTTATTTGTTAAGTATAATTAAACAAAAAGAAGTATTACATAGTTCTTTAAATCTTTTAAAGAACCTTTATATATACTTCTTTTTAATAACTCATTTATGCATGCTGGTTTTATATAATAAGCAGTTAAATTATCTACTTCTTTTCAATTTTTTCTTTTCCGCCCATATATGGCTGTAATGCTTTTGGAATTAAAATACTACCATCTTCTTGATAATTATTTTCAAGTACAGCTATTAAGCCTCTTGGTGTTGCTAAAACAGTGTTTCTTATCGTTTCAATATGCACCAATAAAACTATAAATCCATACTATTTTGATTTAGCAAGAATTCTTGCACTCCAATTATTAATATACCTTCTTCTGTATACCAATGTTTAATGTTATCTTTTACTACAATTATTTTTTTAAAATTATCATTTATATTCATTAAAGGTCGTTCTTCTTGTATTGTTTTTTCTCTTGTTTCTAAATTTAATGCTGATTGTATATAATATTTTTTATTTCCTAAATTACATACAAAATCGACTTCTACCTGCTTTCTATCTTTATTTTCATCCCTAAGTTCAACTACACCTACATCAACATTATAGCCCCTTATCATTAATTCATTATATATAATATTTTCCATTATATGATTTTCTTCTTGTTGTCTAAAATTTAATCTAGCATTACGAAGTCCAATATCTGAAAAATAATATTTTTGAGGAGTTTGAATATATTTTTTACCTTTAACATCATATCTATTGGATTTATTGACAATGAAAGAATCCTCAATGTACTTTATATATGAATTTATAGTATTTAAAGAAACTTCCTTTTCACCATTACTTACAAATGTGTTATATATCTTTTGGGAATTAGTAAGCGATCCAACAGACGATGCTAAGATATTAATAATTGAATCTATAATATCAAATCTTTGAATATTATTACGTTCAATTATATCTTTTAAATAAGTTTGTTCAAATAAATCTTTTAAATATTTCGCTTTCTCTTCATCGGTTTTTTTAGATAAAATTAAAGGTAATCCACCATATAAGATATATTCATTCCATGCTTCTGCTTTATCACCTTTAAAAGCACTAATATATTCTGAAAAAGATAATGGAAATACTTTAATTTCATCGCCTCTACCTCTAAATTCAGTAATAATATCTGATGATAAAAACTTTGAATTACTACCTGTTACATAAACATCAAGATTACTTTCATATAAAAAGCCATTTAATACAGATTCAAAGCCATTTACTAATTGAATTTCATCTAATAAAATATAATACATGTCTTTATCTTTTATTTGTGATTTTATGTATAAATTCAATTCATGAGAATCTAAGTATTTGCTATTTTCTTCTTTATCTAATTCCAATTTAATAATATGATTTTCTTTTACACCACTATCAAGTAAATAATTTTTAAATATTGGATCTAACAAATAAGACTTACCACATCTTCTAATACCAGTTATAATTTTAATTAAGCCATTTTCCTTTCGATTAATTAATCTGTTTAGATAAATATCTCTTTTAATTTCTTTCATAGTTAACTAGTTTCCTTTCTATCGTCCTTTAAACTTTCCTTCTTTTGAAAACTTTTGCCACTTGTGACATTTTCCTTCAATGTAATTATACATTTTTTTTAATGCTTTTACAATATTTCATTGAAGATTTTTGCCACTTGTGGCATTTTTCTTCAATAAAAGAAAAAAGTAATACATGAATCTCAATTTTTCTGAAAAACTATGTATACTTCTTTTTATAAACATTTAAATCAACTATTTCTTTTCTATTTTCTTTTTTCCGCCCATATATGGCTGTAATGCTTTTGGAATTAAAATACTACCATCTTCTTGATAATTATTTTCAAGTACAGCTATTAAGCCTCTTGGTGTTGCTAAAACAGTGTTATTCAAAGTGTTCACAAAATATGTTTCTTTTTCATTCTTTGTTCTTATACCAAGTCTTCTTGCTTGAGCATCACCTAGTGTTGAACAAGAACCAACTTCAAAATACTTCTTTTGTCTTGGACTCCATGCTTCAACATCACATGACTTAACTTTTAAATCGGCTAAATCACCACTACAACATTCAAGTGTACGAACAGGAACATTTAAACTTCTAAAAAATTCAACCGTATAAGACCACATTTTATTATACCAATCCATAGATTCTTCAGGTTTACATAAAACAATCATTTCTTGTTTTTCAAATTGATGTACGCGGTATAAACCTCTTTCCTCTATGCCGTGGGCTCCGACTTCCTTTCGAAAACATGGAGAATATGAAGTCATACAAATAGGTAAATCTTCCTGTTTAACAATCGTATCTTTGAATCTTCCAATCATAGAATGTTCACTAGTACCTATTAAATATAAATCTTCACCCTCAATTTTATACATCATAGCATCCATTTCTTCAAAACTCATAACGCCACTAACAACATCACTTCTTATCATAAATGGTGGTATAGCATATGTAAAACCTTTGTCAATCATAAAATCTCTAGCATAACTAAGCATTGCTGAATGAAGTCTTGCAACATCACCTAAAAGATAATAGAAACCATTACCACTTGTTTTACCAGCACTCATTTTATCAAGGCCATTTAAGTTTTCAAGTATATCAGCATGATATGGTATTTCATATGGTGGTACCACTGGTTCCCCAAATTTTTCAATTTCAACATTTGATTCATCATTTGGTCCAATTGGAACAGATGCATCGATAATATTTGGAATAACCATCATTTTTTCTTTTATTTGTTCTTCTAACCTTTGTTCATCTTCTTCTAACTTAGCTACCTTAGTATCTATATCTTTTATTTGATTCTTAATTTGATTAGCTTCATCTATTTGACCCTTTTGCATCAAATTACCAATACTACTGCTCATTTGTTTTTTAGAAAATCTTAAATCATCGCCCTCTTTTTTACTACTACGATATTTAATATCTAAATCATATATTTCATCAACAAGTGGTAATTTATGATCTTGAAATTTTTTTCTGATATTTTCTTTAACTAATTCTTTATTTTCTCTTATAAGTTTTATATCTATCATATTCTATCCTTCCTTAATTATTTCCTTGTATTGTCTACCCTTTTCTTCAAAATTTTTAAAAGCATTATAACTTGGTGCCGCTGGCGACATAAGACATATTCCCCTACCTATCGTTTTCGTTATATCAATAGCTTCCTTAAGTGTATTTACAAAATATACACTTTTATTTTTAATTTCTTTACCTATTTTAAAACCTGTATCAGGCATACAAATAAAATTTTCAATATCACTTTCATTAAAATATTTGATTAATTTACTATAATCGATACCTCTATCCATTCCTCCAAAAATAAGAGTATTTGGTTTTAAGGTTTCAATTGCATTTATACAAGCATCAGGAATCGTCGCAATCGCATCATTATAATAGGTAACACCATTATACAAACCAACATATTCCATACGATGTTCTAATCCTTTAAAGTCATTTATGGTTTTAGTAGCCTCATCTATATCAAGATGCATAAGCATACAAAGGGCTAAAACAAAGAAAATATTATGTAAATTATGCTCCCCTAAAATATGTCTTTCATTTTCTATATTATAAATTTTTTGATCATCATAATAAACATCTGTACCACGAATATTCATTTTTTTGGAAATATCCGTAAGTTTAGCCTTGTAATCACCTTTTTGGACATACTCTTTTAACGTTTGATTTTCTCCAAAGTAAAAACCATAGTCATGACTATTTTGATATTTAAAGACGTTCATCTTTGTTTCAAAATATCTTTCTTTTAAATGGAAAAAGTCTAAATGTTCTTCAAAAAGATTTAAAACTAAACTAATATGAGGACTATGATGAACAAATTCTAGTTGCGGAGCCCCTATTTCCGTTACTAAAATGGTATTTTCATCATATTCATCAATATAATCAAAAATAGGTATTCCAATATTTCCTACTAAATAAACGTTTTTACCTTGTTTCTTTAAAACTTCATAAATAAGAGTTGAGGTTGTACTTTT
>CANPYA010000097.1 GCA_947587565.1 uncultured Bacilli bacterium
AGATGTTTTGATGATGAAAATATTACCCATGTTGAAGGTAAATGTGACCCCATCAGGGATATTGAAATTATTAATACTGAACTTACTTTAGCGGACTTAGAAATTTGTTTAAACCGGATTGGTAAGATTGAAAAGAAAGCCGAGACAACTAAAGATAAAGAAGCTTTAAAAGAAGTCAGTGTTTTAAAAAGAATTCAAACGGCTTTAGAAAAAAGTGTGCCCATCAGATTATTAGATTTTGATAAAGATGAAGCTTTAATAATTAAGAATTTTAATTTTATTACAGCTAAAAAAGTTATCTATGTTGCCAATGTTGATGAAGTATCGGCTTCTGTTGGTGATAATGATTATTCTTTAAAATTAAAAGAATATGCCGATAAGGAAGAAGCAAGTGTCGTTGTTATGTGTGCTAAGTTAGAAAGTGAACTTGCAGATTACAATGAAGAAGATAAGCAAACTTTCTTAAAAGATGTGGGAATATCATCAAGTGGTTTAGATAAATTAATTTTTGCCACTTATGACTTACTAGGACTTGCTACTTTCTTTACTTGTGGATCTGATGAATGTCGGGCATGGACTTTTAAAAAAGGTATGAAAGCTCCCGAATGTGCTGGAATAATCCATAGTGATTTTGAAAAAGGATTCATTAAAGCCGAAGTTATTAGTTTTGATGATTTAAGAAATGCCGGTAATGAATTAAAGGTTCGAGAAAACGGGAAGTTAAGACTAGAAGGTAAAGATTATCAAGTCTTAGATGGTGATATTTGTTATTTTAGATTTAATGTATAAAAAAGGTTATTTTAGCATAAAAATTTATAGGTCACTTGCTATTTACATTTAAGATAAACTTTGGTATACTAATACACGAGTAAATTTATTACTCCTTGCTTATATTTTAAGCCGAAAAGACCATAAGGAGGTGGAATGATGACTAAATATGAAATTATGTTTATTGTTAAATCAACATTAGATGATGCAACATTAAGTAATACAACTAAAGAAGTTCAAAAAATTATAACTGACAATAAAGGAAAAGTTATCGAATTTAAGGATATGGGTAGAAAGAAACTTGCTTATCCAATTAACAAAGAAGTAAGTGGTTTTTACTATTTAATGAATGCTGAAGCAAATCATGATGCAATCCGGGAATTTGATCGTCGACTTCGTATTAATGAAAACATTTTAAGACATTTAATCTTAAAAAAAGAAAGCGAGTAATGTATGAATAAAGCGTTATTAGTAGGAAGACTTACAAGAGATCCAGAATTAAGAACGACACCTGGAGGAATGGCCGTTACAAGATTTACAATTGCTGTTTCTAAACCATTTGTTGATAAAAATGGTGAAAGAGGTGCTGACTTTATTAATTGCTGTTCTTTTGGAAGACAAGCTGACAATATTTCAAAATATTGTAAAAAGGGTTCTTTAGTTTCAGCAGAAGGAAGAATATCTACAAGTAGTTATGATGCTCAAGATGGTACCAAAAGATATGTTACGGAAGTAGTATGTGATAATGTTACTTTCTTAACACCAAAGAGTGCTAATGGTAGTGATAATTCTTCCGCAAATAGTAGTTATGCTACTCCGAGTTATCCACAAGAAGAAATGCCAGTAAGTAATAGCATGGAAATGGAAACTGCTGATTTATCTGAAGATCCTTTCAAAAGTTTTGGTGAAGAAATCACTTTAACTAGTGATGATTTACCATTTTAATGAAGGAGGAAAGAAAAATGGCTGAATTTTATCGTAAAAAGAAAAAAATATGTCAAATGTGTGCTGGTAAAAGCGTTGATTATAAAGATGTTATGATTATTAACAAATATATTAATGAAAAAGGTAAAATATTACCTAGAAGAGTTACTGGTGCATGTGCTAAACATCAAAGACATATCGCCGAACAAGTTAAATATGCAAGATATATGGCATTAATTCCATATGTTAAATAATTAAGATTATTAAGAAGCAATCAATATCAAATTGGTTGTTTTTTTAAATTTTATGTTGACTGGGGGGGGTAATAATTTATAATAAAAACATAGGATAGAAGGAATGTCTTATGATGAAGAAAAATAAAAATATGCTGATATTTTTTAGTGTTGTAATTGTACTAGTTGTTAGTATGTTTTTTGTGTTAAATAATAAAAAAGAATATCGTGAATTACCTAAAGTTAAAATAAAAGAGCAAATTAATTCAAAACAATTTGCTTTGATGCTTGAACAAGAAAATGGGAAATACGAAGAAAGTATTGGTGAACTTCCCACCGAAGGCTATGTTTTTAATGAAAATAAATCAGGATGTACTGATATAAATGGCAAAATAATTGATGGAGCATTAAATTATGATTATGAAACTTATACAGTTTTGGTAGATACCAGTAAAACAAGTTATTGTTATTTATATTATGATATCGAACCAAATATAAGTAATTTAAGAAAAAATGATTCGGGCAATTATTTAAGTAAGAATTTAGTTGGTGGTATGTATCGATATCAAGGAATATATACCGATGACATAAGAAATTATATTTGTTTAGGAGATAATTGTTGTAATACTACAGAATGTGATGCTGATGATACTGATGATATGTATAGAATAATTGGCATAAATGCTAAAGGAGAATTAAAAGTAATTAAAAAAACTACCTTAACAGATGTTCAAAGATGGTGGAATGATTATGATACTTTTATAGAATGGCCCGAAAGTCTTATATATCAAAAACTAAATGGTAAAAGTGAAAATTCAACTAATCCTAACTTCGAAGATTCTAATTCCTATTATTATAGTTTAGACGATAATTTTAAAAAAATTATAGATAATACTCACTCCTGGTTATATGGAACAACAGGAATAAATAGTGATTTTAATGGGAATACAATCTATAAAATAGAAAGTGGAAGTGCTGAAACAATATATAATAAAAAAATAGAATCTGGAAGTGAAAGAATAACAGAAAGATGGAATGAAAGAATTGAAGCTCCTCTAGGATTAATGTATCTATCAGATTATTTTTATACATATAAGACAAATGAAGAAGATGCTGGAATACCAGGAAATTTTGATAATGCCTTAAAAAGTTGGGTACATATAAGTCATAATCAATTAACTAATAACAATGAATGGACAATGAGTTTTTATGGCTATTATCCTGTATCTAACTATTGCAACGCATGGGGAATTAATGCAAGTGGCTCCGTATATTATTATTTGCATTATGTGCGGGCAATTCGTCCTACTTTATATCTTTCATCTGACATAGAATTAGAGGGAGAAGGTTCCCTTCAAAATCCTTTTCACGTAAAATTTAACTAATCAAAATTTAAAAAATGAATAAAAATGTTGACTGGGGGGGGTAATATTTTATAATAAAATCATAGGATAGAAGATGTGTCTTATGATGGAGAAAAATAAAAATATACTGATAATTTTAAGTGTAGGTATAATACTAATAGTTAGTATATTTTTTGTGTTAAATAAATCTCATGAATATCATGAACTCCCCAAAGTTAAAATAAAAGAATCAGTAAAAAATAAACAATTTGCTTTAATGCTTGAACAAGAAAATGGCGAATACAAAGAAAGTACTGGGGAATTTCCAACTGAAGGATATGTATTTAACGAAAATAAATCTGACTGTACTGATATAAATGGCAAAATAATAGATGGAGCATTAAATTATGATTATGAAACTTATACAGTTTTGGTAGATACAAGTAAAACCAGTTATTGCTATTTATATTATGATATCGAACCAAATATAAGTAATTTAAGAAAAAATGATTCGGGCAATTATTTAAGTAAGAATTTACAAGGCGGTATGTATAGATATCAAGGAATATATACAGATGACATAAGAAATTATATTTGCTTAGGAGATAATTGTTGTAATACTACAGAATGTGATGCTGATAGTAATGATGATATGTATAGAATAATTGGTATAAATGCTAAAGGTGAATTAAAAGTAATCAAAAAGACAGCTTTATCTGATGGCCTGCAATGGTGGAACGATAGAAATATAGTAACAAATTGGCCTCAAAGCTTAGCTTATCAAAAACTAAATGGTAAAAGCGAGGGATCAACCAATCCTAACTTAGAAGATTCCAATTCCTATTATTATAGTTTAGATAATAACTTAAAAAAATTGATAATAAAAAATCACTCTTGGTTATATGGGGATACAATAAAAGATGGCGGTTATAATGGTGCTTTAATATATGGAATAGAAAGTGGAAATAGTGAAACAATATATTATAATCAAGAAGATATTGAAGGTTATCCAACTGGAAAAAGTAACTGGAATGAAAGAATTGAAGCCCCAATGGGTTTAATGTATATGTCAGATTATTACTACGCATATAAAACAAATGATTTAGATGCTGGAAATCCTGGAAATAAAGAAAACGCAACAAAAAGTTGGCTTTTTATAAATCATAATCAGTTAACTAATAATTATGAATGGACAATGACTAGATATGGATTATGGATACCGGGTATTTATTATTGCGCTTGGTTTGTGTATACTGATGGGAATATGGCAAATAATCGTATATCTATTGAGGGTGCTGGTCGTCCAACATTCTATTTATCAAGTGAAACTAAATTATCTGGAGAAGGAACATTATCTAATCCTTTTAAAATTAATCTTAACTGAGGACAGTTTTTAAAAAAAGCCGAAAATAAAAGGAAAAGACAGTAAAAAAGTACGACCTAAGGTTAA
>CANPYA010000098.1 GCA_947587565.1 uncultured Bacilli bacterium
CAAAGATTCTGGGGTGAACCAATTCCAATGATTTATTGTGATGATTGCGGTTGGGTACCTGTCCCAGAAGAAGATTTACCAGTGTTACTTCCCGATGTGGCTAATTATGAACCAACCGATAATGGCGAAAGTCCTTTAGCAAATATTACCGAATGGGTAAATACACCTTGTCCTAAATGTGGTAAAATGGCTCATAGAGAAACAGATACAATGCCTAACTGGGCTGGTTCCTCATGGTATTGGTTAAGATATATGGATCCTCATAACGATAAAGAGTTTGTAGGTAAAGATGCCTTAAAATATTGGGGTATGGTCGATTATTACAATGGTGGTATGGAACACGCGACAAGACATTTACTTTATGCAAGATTTTGGCATCAATTCTTATATGACCAAGGTTTAGTACCAACTCCCGAACCATTTAAAAAACGGGTTGCTCACGGTATGGTTTTAGCAAGTGATGGTTCAAAAATTAGTAAATCAAAAAATAATGGTGTTAATCCATCTGATATTGTTAAAGAATATGGCGCTGATACCTTAAGATTATATGAAATGTTTATGGGCGACTATGAAAAAGCTATTCCTTGGAGTAATGAAGGATTACACGGAGCAAGAAGATATTTAGATCGGGTTATTCGTCTTAAAGATAAAGTAGTAGATGGTAAGGAATACTCAAAAGACTTAGAAAGTATTATTCATAAAACTATTAAAAAGGTTACTTATGATTTAGCCAATATGAAATATAATACGGCAGTTTCTGCCTTAATGATTTTAACTAATGCTTTAGAAGCTAAAGAAACTATTACTTTTAAAGATTATCAAATCTTACTTATCTTACTTAATCCAATCGCTCCACATACAACTGAAGAATTAAATGAACAAATTGGTTCAGATAAAAAAATTGTGGAAATGACTTGGCCAGAATATGATGAAGAGAAAACCATCGATAATGAAATTGAAATAGGTGTTCAAGTTAATGGTAAATTAAGAGCATCAATTAAAATTGTTAAAGATGAAGAAAAAGATTCCGTTATTGCTAAAGCAATGAACGAAGACAATGTTCAAAAACATATCGAAGGTAAAGAAATAGTTAAAACTATAGTGGTACCAAATAAAATTGTTAATATTGTAGTTAAATAAAGGAAGTTTTAGGCTTCCTTTATTTTTACATAAAAATGTCAAGTAATAAAAAATATTAAAAAATTTATTGATTTTAAAATTAAAATATCTTATTATAAAGTTAAAGAATAGAGGGAATAAATATGTCAGAAAATAATAAAAAAGTACTTTTAATAGTAATAGGAGTTTTATTAATAATACTAGTTGGAATAGGAATAGGTTGTGGAGTTTATTATTTAAATAAAGATAAAAATGAAAATGTAAATGATAAACCAAATAATGAAAATAACTTAAATGAAGATGCATATGATGACAATTTAGTGGCAAATGAAAATTATAATGGTGAAAAATATCTAGGTAAATATAATGAAAGAGATAATGCTTTAGTTTTCTATAAATATGATAATAAAGAAAATAAATATAAAAAAATAAATAAGTATTATTGTCAAACTAAAAAAAATGAAAGTTGGCATTGTAACTATGATGATTATTATAATAATGATTTAAGCTTTCGAATTACTGATGTAGATGATGTATTATATAATTATGAAAAAGGAATTTTGGCAATAGCGAAAGATATCGATGATATTGCGGCAATTTATGTAAATTATATTGGAAAGTATTTTACAATCAAAAATGATAATAAATTAGCGGCTTTAATTACTGATGATGGTACTAAAATTGTTGATTTTAAATATCAAGAGATAGGTAAATATAACGATGGCTTATATGCTATTAGCAAATATTCATATTCCATAGATGATAATTATATTTTATATAAGAATAATAATAAATGGGGAATTTTAGAACTTACAACTGGTAAGGTTTTAGTCGAAGCTCAATATGATGATATAGATATTTTAGTTGAATCAGAAGAAGATGATTTTTATAATTTATCTAAAAAATATTATAAGGCCAAAGAAAATGGTAAATGGTATTTATATGATTTAACTAATTATCAAAAAGTAAACAATAATGGTTATGATGATATAGTTTTTGCTGTTGATAATGTTATGGTAGTAAAAGAAAATGGTTATGTTGTAATTAAAGATTTAAATGGAAATAATTTAACAAATGAAAAAATTAAATATTATGCAGAATCAATGAATATTTGTGAAGTATCTTTAAATGCAGGAGATTGTAGTAATGTTATAAGAGGAATTGAACCATCATTTAATAAAGACCATAGTATTTTAAAAATTGAAATATTAAAAGACGATGAATGTTTATGGCAAGATGATAATCAATCAAATCCAACTGTTTGTGAAAATATTTATGAATTTAATTTGCAAACTAAAGAATTAAAACAAACAAATTAAATAATTAAAACACTTAACATGTTTAAGTGTTTTTCTTTTGCTTTAATATTTTAAATTTATATAGTATAATAGAATTAAGAAAAGTAAAGGGATTTTGTATGTTAGGTGAAATACTAGAAATTAGTAATAATACTGTTAAAATTAAAAATAGTTTAAATACGACTGATAATATTATAAATTATTATATGAAGATAGAAGATAATAATAAGTTTTTTGTTGGCGAAATCATTACTTATACTAAAGAAGTAATTGCAATTAAAGTAATAGGTGAAATTAAAGATAATAAATTTATTCATGGTATTAGTAGTAAGCCTTCTTTTGCATCTAAAGTTAATTTATTAAGTCCTGATGAAATAAAAATAGTATTTGGCTTAAATAATTATAATCCCGAAACTAAATTATATTTAGGTAAAAGTAGTGTTTATGAAAATTATCCTATTTATTTAGATATAAATAATTTATTTGCTAATCATTTAGTTATTTTAGGTAATACGGGAAGCGGTAAATCTTGTGGTGTCGCAAGACTCTTACAAAACCTATTTTATAAAAAAGATGCTAACCCAATTAATACCACATTCTTTATTATTGATGCTTACGGAGAATATGAAAATGCCTTTAAGATGATTAATTATTATAATAAAGATTTACAATTTAAAAGTTATAAAACTAAAAGTGATAGCGAGAATTTGTTACAAATTCCTTTATGGCTATTAAGTTTAGATGATATTTGTTTACTTTTAGAAATCAAGAGTAAGAATCAAATTCCCATTGTGGAAAAGGCTTTAAAATTAGTAAATGTCTTTAAAAGAGAAGAAGAACAAGTAATAAAGTATAAAAATAGTATTATTGCCAGTGCCTTATTAGATATCTTCATTAATGGTAAAACACCGGCCCAAATAAGAGACCAAATATTTTCGGTTTTAACAAGATATAATACGAAAGAATTAAATTTGGATTCAAAAGTTTATGTTCCGGGTTATACAAGACCTTTAAGACAATGCTTATTAATTGATGATACTGGTAAATTAAGAGAAATGGAATTAGTAGTTAATTTCTTAAAAACCTTTATTTTAGAAGAAATGCAATTAGATTTACCTGATGGTAGTTTTGTCTATTCTTTAAATGATTTATTATATGCTTTTGATTTTGCTTTAATAAGTGAAGGTATTTTAAATAATGAAGGTATTTATAATATTGCTCACGAGTTAAGAGTGCGTTTAAGTAGTTTAGCTGATAGTGAATTAAATAAGTTCTTTACTTTTGATCATCATTTTACGAAAAAAGAATTTT
Source organism: uncultured Bacilli bacterium (assembly GCA_947587565.1). Classification (GTDB taxonomy): domain Bacteria; phylum Bacillota_I; class Bacilli_A; order RF39; family UBA660; genus SIG200. Next base: position 3,729 of record CANPYA010000098.1, read on the forward strand.
TCTATAATTTAACGCATTATCAAGATAAAAAGGTGCAAGTTATTAACTTAAATTTAAGTGAACTTGATGATCGGTTTGCGAAGATTGTTGCCAAAATATATTCAAAATTTTTATTTGATTATGTTAAATATGATATTGAAAGAGCAACTTTACCAGTGCATATTATCTTAGAAGAAGCTCATAGATATGTCCAACAAGATACGGATTTAGAAATAATTGGTTATAATATTTTTGAGCGCATTGCTAAAGAAGGAAGAAAATATGGCGTTTTGTTAAATTTGATTAGTCAAAGGCCATCCGAATTATCCCAAACTGTTTTATCCCAATGTAGTAACTTTTTAGTCTTTAAAATAACCCATCCTATAGATATTGAATATATTAGAACAATGATACCTTTCGTAGATGATGAAACAATTGAAAAGATTAAGAATTTACAAATTGGTCACTGTTTAGTTTTTGGTAGTGCTTTGATGTTACCAACAATCGTTAAAGTGGATTTAGCAAGTCCAACTCCAAATAGTAGTAGTTGTAATGTTGCCAAAATTTGGTTTAGAAAGGAAGGTGTTAATAATGAAGAGTATTAAAAAGGTGGTGTTACTTTTATTAATTATGTTAATTGGTGTAACTAGTAAAAATGTCAATGCTTTAGAAAATAGTAATAATAATATCAAAATTGAAAAAGTAAAACCGGCAGAAAAGACTATTAAGGTTGATGATAGTAAAGCAGTTTCTTTAAAAGAAATTACACCGGGTGATAAATCTAGTCCTTTAAAAGAAGTAAATGATAACAATAATGAAATTAAGACATTTGAAAACAATAATTTAATGAAATATTTTACTGAAAAGTATAATGGACAATTTAAAGAACAAAAGTAGTGATTAATATTCACTATTTTTT